>CAYMSC010000400.1:0-6087 GCA_964392805.1 uncultured Saprospiraceae bacterium | reverse complement strand
CAATACTATCATCCACATTGTAGAAAATTTAACCCACACTTTTCACCGTAGTGCCTAAAATAAAAAAGATAATAATTGATTTTTAATATAAGTTTTTGTAAATTATATTAAATGTAACTAACTTCAACTTCTCACTACATCCCCCTTCCTACTAAAAGTCTCCGTATTTACTAAAATTATCTATCCTTGGATTGAGTAAGCCCAAATAAGGTGCATCTCAAAATGTTGCTCGTAGCTTGGACATTCTTGTCCGAGTAATGTTGTGTATTCTAATTGCTCGGGCAGGAATACCGAAGCTACGGTAAAAAATGTAGTAAGCGACAATTTGAGAGGCATCCACCCTGATACCTAACTTTTGATTTTACCTTGAAAGGCAGCATTGTCTTTTAACTAAAAGAAATATTTCTTTCCTAGTTTAGGGACGAGGCAATAAATAAGGTGCCAGAAATGACGAGGTTATTTTTTCTTTTAGCAAGGCGAAATTTTTCAGCATATCCTTTGATACGTTGAAAAATTTTAACACAGCTAAAAGGAAAAAGAATCCGTCAGACAGGTAGGTTATTTTTTTCCTCGTCCCTTAATACAACGTATTCCCCCTCCCATTCATAGATGGCTATTGTGAGACTATCTCACCCTAGATGACTATGCCTATCAACGAAAACAATTTATTCTATAACCTAACAAAATTTAAACATCCATGACAAAAAGAATCTACTTATTATTATTATTTGCTTGTTTCTGCACCTTAGCCATTGCCCAAAAAAATAAAGATTTTATACTTACGCTTAGTAAGGATACTATTTTTGGAAAGGTTTCTATAAGTCTAGAGTCAGCACATATCACTTTTCAGCACAAACGAAAAAAATTATATTTTCATGCTAAGACCTTAAAAGCTTTTGGGATATATAATAAAAAGGATGGCTATAAGTATTACAAGTCTATTATGAATGGATTGGGTAATAGTATTTTTGTGGAAATTTTACAAGAAGGACCTTTTATCAAACTCTATAAATATGCTAAAAGGGAAAAGATAGAAAATAATTACTACACTAGAAATTTATATTATATTGGGCGTTCGGATAAGAAATTAAGTACGATTACACCAGCTTCTTACGAGCATGCAATGAGGGTTTTGGTGAAAGATCACCCTGATTTATTGACGGAAATTGAGCGAATTTCTTATAAGGAAGTACCCAATATCGTAGCTTCGCTTAATCAACAATAAGGCAGGTAATATCTGTATTTTAAAACCAAATAAAATACCGAAATCAAATTTTAATTTCAACTTCAATTCCAACCTCAATCTCAATCTCAATCTCAAATTCGCCAAATTCTCAAAATTAAATTTAGGAATTAATGGACATTTTTTTCATTTGTTGTTGAAGTTGAAGTTGATTTTGTTGTTGAAGTTGAATTTTTCCTCTTTTATTATAGAACCAATCACTCCTGGACAGGAGGGGGTATCATTTAAATTTTTCGGGCAATCCATTCCTCCTTTCAAAAGCCTAATTTATCGGTAGTATCACCCTATCAATAATATGAATAACGCCATTACTACCTTGTCCGTCGGTGTTAATTAGATTAGCTGTTTCATTATTATCACTTACATTTAGGATATTATCAGTAATCCCAACAGTCAATGCTTGATTAGGTAATAAGGTGCTTATTTGAGCGGACGGTATTAAGCTTTCGGTACGTAAATTTTCTGAGGGAACTATATGAGATAAAAGTACACTTTCTAAAGTATCTGAAGGAATCCCATTGAGGCTATTTACCTCTAATTCTAAAAATAAGCGGATAAAAGCACTATCTGAAGGGGCAAAAATGGTAAAAGGTCCTTCGCCACTTAGTTCATTTACAACACTTTCCATATCTTCTCGTTCTAGTAAATCTGTTAAAGTAGACAATTCTGGATGAGCATCTATTATAGTCACCAAATCTATTGGAGTGGCTATTTTTCTCATCAGATGGAGAACAGAATTTTGGAGTCGCACGTCTTGTAATACTACTTTCCGTTCTCCATTAATACGAATACTACCTTCTGTTTTAACAAATAAGCTATTAGTACCTCCAAAACTAGAAATAGACGAGGTGGGTATAAATTCAGCAAACGTATCTCGCAGGATATACCCCGTATCAGCCACAAAGTGATAATTTAATAGTTCTATAATTACCTCAGCAGGAATATCATTGACTGAATTCGCCTGATTATTCATTAATACGGAGTCAAAGGCTTCATTCGTAGGAGCAAAAAAGGTAAAAGAATCTGTTGTCATTATATTTTGCACCCAACCTGTTGCACCCATAACCGTATCTAATTTAGTTAGGTCTGGATTATCTTCTATAAATTCAATTGCAGAAGGTTGAGGAGAAACACCAACTAGAATAGGATCAACACCAGATACGGCGTCTACTTTGCAGTTGCTCAACAATAGTAGGGTAAGCAATAAAGTGAAACTTAAAAAAAGGCGAGTAAAAATCTTCATTAGAACGATAAATTATGGATAAGAGCTTGTTTAAATTTCATGATTGAGAGAAAAGCGAGCAAATTTTGTTTTGAACTAGGCAAAAATTTTTAGCATAGCCTATGTTATGGTCAAAATTTTTAACGACGTTCAGATTAAAATTTGCCGTTTTATCCAATTGATGGAATTTTAAACAAGCACTAATATTGAAACGATATTGTACTATAACGTTATTATGTTATAGCTATTTTACAAGTACGATTAATAAAAAGCGAAGTTTCAAATACTTCTTTGACTTCGTGCGACAAAAATAGCCCCAACTTGGATAAGTTGAGGCTATTGAATTAAGGATTTTTTTAATAAAATGTTATCCTTTTAATTTTTAGGTAAATAAACAGTCGAGGTTAACTTTCTGACAATAAGTAAATGATATTTATTGATTTTTGTTTAATCTTTTTTGTTAAAAGATTAAACAAGATGGTAACTTCTTTACATTTTAACTAAAAAGGTAGCAAATTATAAGTAAATTAATTTTGAGCAAATGAGACAAAAATAAGCTGACAAGCTTAATAATCCGTTTCCACACCACCAAATTTTCGTTTAGATAATCTACTATGGTCCCAAATATTCATACTTTAAATTTCTTTTACATAACTTTCTAAATAAGAAAATCGTTCGGTCAATTCTCCATCCTTGGTCATCCTTCCTCGTTCAATAACCCCTCCTTTTTTTGGTGCTAATAAATCCTCTAATACAAAATCAATAAACTGATTACCAAATGCTTCGGAAGCATCTCTAGGCATTTCATTGGGCAAGTTATCAATCGTCATCATGTCAATACTATGTGCTTGATAAGGCTCAATTTCAGATTCTGTAAATGGGTCGTAACCAAAAACAGGGTCGGGTATAACTGTTGGTTTGAGTGTTGATGGAATAGAGGATTCGGGGGCAATATCACAAGTGACATCTGCAATAACTTTAATCGCAAAATCATCCGCTTTCATGTCCGCTTTTGTGAAAAATACAGGGGCTTTATTGTCCCAATAAATTCCATTTATCATTAAATCTGCAACTTTTGTATAGGGCTGAAAGATGTTTTTATAATCGGCTGGATGTTGAAAAAAATGAGTTAATTCAAATTTACGACCATCCTTTCTTGCCGCATAATCTTCGCAAGCCAATTGGGTGAAAACAATATTACCAAAGGCTTTTGTCTTTAAAAAATTGGCAGGTGACACTTGTGGAATACCCATATCTTTTAAAACTTGAACAGCACCACTAGCTACTCTTCCTGTTCCTGTTACCACAATTTTGATAGGCGGAAAGTCAATGTATTCAAACGCTGCCTTGGCTGCTGCATAGTCATAGCAGTGATACATTCTTTTCAAATTAAAACGACGGGTTCTTTTGCCATAAGCGAATAATCCATTATAAGCACCTACCATTCCAGCAAAATAACCAAAGGCAATTACTCGCTGACCTTTTTCGTTGGTTAATACCTCATAATCCAACAAACTAATATTTTTAGCTAAAATGGCTTGTAATAATTTACGGTTATAAGGCTGTTCCTTAAATGTATGAGAAAAGAAAAAATAATTTTTATTGGCAATCAACTGGTCAATTGGTACTTCCTTAACCCCCAATAACACATCACAATCACTTACATCTGTAACAACTGGAACACCTAAAGCACTATATTCTTCATCTTTAAAACAGCGGATAGGAGAGGATTCTACTACTAAATCAATGCCTTTTTTGATAAGCGCAGCACATTGTTGAGGAACTAAGGGGACTCTTGAATCTGGTGGATTTTTTCCTTCTCGGATAATGCCTATTTTCATATAGAATTTTTAAATTTAAGCAGATGATAAACGTAAAAGTAACAGTAAATTTTTATATTCAACCAAATCCTTCTTTTCTCGTAGATTCTAATCAAAAAAAGTCCTATTTTTGCCAGCTAAATATCTTCGTTTTACTAATAACCGTACATCATTAGAAATGCTGAATAAATAAATTTACATTTATAAAATTTAACTTGCTGATTGTCAGTACTTTTAAATTTTAGATTTTAAATTTTACATTTTACATTTCCCTTAACCATGTACCGTCAACCGAAATAAAATGTTTAACAGTTTAAGTGATCGTTTAGAAGGAGCGTTTAAGACGCTGAAAGGAGATGGGAAATTAACGGAAATCAATATTGCCCAATCGGTCAAAGAGATTCGCCGTGCTTTAGTAAGTGCGGATGTTAACTATAAAATTGCCAAAGAGTTTACCGATAAGATTAAAGATAAGGCATTAGGCTCTGAGAATATTTTGAACTCGGTAAAGCCTGGTGAATTGATGGTTAAAATCGTCAATGACGAATTGGTTGATTTGATGGGAGGACAAACCGTTGGTATCAATATCAAAGCCAGTCCCGGTATAGTATTGATTGCAGGTTTGCAAGGTTCTGGTAAAACGACCTTTTCAGGTAAATTGGCTAATTTTTTAAAGCAAAAGCGAAAAAAGAAACCACTTTTAGTAGCTTGTGACGTATATAGGCCCGCGGCGATTAACCAAATTTCTGTTTTAGGAGAGCAAATTGGCGTACCTGTTTATAAAGAAGAAGAAAATAAAAATGTGGTCGAAATCGCTCAGAATGCGATTAAGCATGCCAAAGTGCATGGTTTTGACGTAGTGATAGTGGATACCGCTGGTCGTTTGGCAGTAGACGAAGCCATGATGACCGAAATTCGCAATATCAAAGAAGGTATTAACCCAACAGAATCCCTTTTTGTAGTGGATTCGATGACGGGGCAAGATGCGGTAAACACGGCAAAAGCTTTTAATGAAGTCATCAATTATGATGGAGTCGTTTTAACTAAATTGGATGGTGATACTAGAGGTGGTGCAGCCTTATCTATTAAATATACCGTTGGCAAACCTATTAAATTTGTCAGTATGGGAGAGGGCATGGATACACTTGATGTATTCTACCCGGAGAGAATGGCGCAGCGAATTCTAGGTATGGGAGATATTGTCTCTTTAGTGGAAAAGGCGCAAGAGCAATTTGACGAAAAAGAAGCAGCTCGATTAGAAAAGAAAATCCGAAAAAATAAATTTGATTTTAATGACTTTTTAAGTCAATTGAATCAAATCCGAAAAATGGGAGATATTAAGAGCTTGTTGGGGATGATTCCAGGAATGGGCAAAGCGGTGAGAGATTTAGATATAGATGATAGTGCTTTTGCTAAAGTAGAAAGTATTATTTTTTCCATGACCCCCCACGAAAGAGGTAATCCAGAGGTGTTGAATATGAGTCGGAAGCAACGAATTGCTAAAGGCTGTGGAAAGAAAATCCACGAAGTGAATATGTTCCTCAAGCAATTTGACCAAATGCGGAAGATGATGCACAAAATGAGTAAGGGGCAATTGGCTGGTATGGGTATGGGCACTGGTGGTAGTGGAATGGCAGGGAGAATGTCAAAGCCTAAGCGTAAATTGAAACGCCGTAAAAGCGGGAAGAAAAGATATTGATTAATTTTCAATTTAGAATTTTCAATTTTCAAAAGGGAGCAATTTAGAGCGGTGTGCTATAAATTGCTCCTTTTTGTTTTTATTGAAGTAATGATTATTTGTA
>CAYMSC010000399.1:0-6115 GCA_964392805.1 uncultured Saprospiraceae bacterium | reverse complement strand
TAATTTTAGACAATCAGGTAAAAAACTGATATTAAGAAAATATTTAAAATATCGTCTAACTTGTTAAATCCGTGGGGAAATAAAATCCGCGGGGCAAAATTATACCCCACGGATTTTATTTCCCCACGGATTATTATCAATTTTTAATCTGACGCTCTATTGCATTTTAATTTTAATTGATTCCCTAACTGAATCAAGTACTTTTTTAATGATAAACATTATATCAAATACTCCGCTTCAAAAAGTTCCAGATGATTATTCATTAGGAACAAAATGGAATCATTGGTTTAGCATTCCAGAAGGTCCAGACAAAGGAAAAAAATTGTTTTATTATGATTATCAAACTGTTGAACCCCATGAAAAAGTTGTCTTATTTGTTCATGGTAATCCTGAATGTTCCTATACCTACCGTCATATCAGAGATAAAATTATCAAAAGTTCAGCAGCAGTAAGAATAATCGCAATGGACCATATTGGTTTTGGGATTTCAGACAGAGCAACGTATGAAATGATTGATATTCATCATGCTTTTAACTTGAAGTTGCTGATTCAAGAATTAGATTTACAAAATATCATTTTAGTCATTCACGATTGGGGAGGACCAATTGGTGTTGGTGCTTTAATTGATATCCCCCAAAAAGTAGTTGGTTTAGTCGCTATGAATACGACCATATTTCCAATGCCGAAAGAAGGCTATAAATACACGAATTTTCCTTTCCTTATTTTACCTTGGTCTCATACGCCTTATTTTATTCCGAATGCAGTTTGGGGAGGACTGGCTGCCTATGTCGTTTCCAATGGACATCCACAAGGATTCTTCACGTTCGTTTTTCAAAGCATTAAGCGCATGTGGAGACATCTATTTCAATCATTTGATGAAAATAATCCTGAATATATTTGGTCGCAAATGTTGAGAGATTCTATGAATGCAGCTAGTTCAAAAAGGCAGGTTTTACAAACGCCCGTTTGGGGCTATGGCTATGAATATCAAGATAAAAAATTAGGAAAAGTAAGCAATCATGCTTTTTATAAAAATATACAATCAACCATTGCCAAAAAATGGACATCCATTCCTGTCGCTGGATTTTTTGGGATGTGGGATGCTTGTGGTAAAAAGGAAGTGATTCAACAATGGCAAGAAGCTCTACCTCAAATTTCTAATCATCTCTACCAATATAAAGAGGTGGGTCATTTTATAGAAGAGTATAAAGGCAAAGAAATTGGGGAAACGATACTTGTTTTTTTAAACTCAAAAAATGGGTAACTACTAAGGAGTCAGATTTCAGGAGTCAGGAGTCAGAGAAATAATACTAAAAAACAAAATCTATCCACTTTTAAAACAAGAATAGGTTCACTTTTTTTGTCGCTTATACGCTGACACCTGATTCCTCGCCCCTACCCCCTAAGTAGTTACAATACTAATTAAATATGAAATATAAAATAGGACAAATATTAGTCATTCTTTCTCTTTCTTTATTATTTCTTGCTTACGCTAATTTTGCTCCTACTGCTTTGCAAAATGAAAACATCGTTGGCTACGTAAAAAATCATTTTGTCAGAGAAATTATCTTTGGTATCGCACTCACTATTTGGACCATTAAATTAACCCTTTTACCAAAAGAAAAATTACCATTTAAACAATTAGTCATTTTCGGTTCAGTAGTCATCTTCCCATTTTGGATTGCTTATTTTTTAGGCTGGTCGGACCAAGGATTGGCAGAAATTTGGGGCAAAGCAATTAATTCTCAGGCAGCTTATATTTTGCATGGGTCGCAAGTTATTTTATTTTTGCTTGGCTTGTTATTAATTCGATTGAGCAAGATTTAAAACTTAATTTTAAACAATAGCTTTTTTTTAATCTATTTCTCAAAATTCAACATAACTAAATGTACAAAGAAATAAATAGTTCAAAAATCATCTATTCTCTAATATTTTTTTCTCTAATATTTTTATCTCAACTAATTAGTCAATCGAATGTAATATATTTAAACAATCATTCATTTGAATCAACTGATGGTTCATTGACATTTATTACTGGATGGCAAGATTGTGGATATAAAAATAATACACCACCCACAATATTTCCAGATACGTGTTACAATATTTCAACAAAACCTAATGACAGAGAAAAATTTATTGGATTGGTGGTGAGAGATAATGGCACTACAGAAAGAATTGGACAAAAACTCGAAACTCCTATTTTGTCAAATCAATGCTATACTTTTAAAATAAACCTTTGTCATACAAAAGGACTTATGAGTTCCAGTAGTATAAACAATCAATGTTTGAGTTTTGCTAATCCTACTAAGTTGTTAATTTGGGGAGCTGATAAAATGGGAATTAGAAAGGAAAAATTAGCAGAATCAGAACCGGTCCAAAATACTAATTGGATGGAATATATTTTTAGATTTCAATCGCGTGAAAACTATAATTATATTTTATTGGAAGCCTATTACATTTCAAATGAAATAAAGCCATATAATGGGATCATTCTATTAGATAATATTTCACCAATAGTTCCTTTAAATTGCCAATTGGCTATAAATGATTCTAATAAAAAAATGATGGAGCTAATCTCAGATTATACATTTGATAAAAAAAAGGTTTACAAAGAAGTTTTATCCGAAAATTTAGAAAAAGAAGATGCTCCTAATTTTTATTTTAATTCAAAAATGGGAAAAGAGGAAAAAATACTATTCTTTGAAAAGATGGAAAATTATTTATCAGCCAATAATTTTGATAAACCGCTAATCATGATTAAAGAAAAAACACATAAAAAAGCTAAAAAGTCAAGTAAATTAGTGACAAAGAATATAGTAGAACTGGGCTATTCTGAAAAGTCGTTTCATATATTGGAATTTGTCCTTTATTCAGGTAATTATTATTATTTTGAAAATCATCCGACTTTTAATTAGAAAGTAATAAATTAAAACTTCTCTACTTCAAAATTGTTAAGATTCTTTATGACTCTTTTAGATAAAATATTGCCATGCAAAAAGATACACAGCAACCTACCTATTTCCTAAATTTTGAATCAGAAATAGTCCAACAATTCATCATTCAAAACACCACTTCAAATAAATCAAAAGAAGAAAAAGCCATCCAATTATACTACGCCGTCAGAGATTTAATTCGCTACGACCCCTATACTTATAGTTTTGAAAAAAACACCTTCCAAGCATCACATGTTATCGAGGCAAAAAGAGCGTGGTGTGTCCCTAAATCTATTTTATATACTGCCTGTTGTCGAGCCATTGGTGTTCCAGCCAAACTAGGATTTGCAGATGTTAAAAATCATCTTTCTACGGAGCGAATGCGCCAGAATATGAAAACAGATATTTTTATCTGGCATGGTTATACTTCTGTTTTTCTTCATGGAAAATGGGTCAAAGCAACCACTGCTTTTAATATTGAACTTTGTGAAAAATTCGGTTTAAAGCCACTAGAGTTTGATGGAACGGAAGATAGTATTTATCATCCATTTGACGTAGCAGGAAATGAGCATATGGAATACTTAAAGGACCACGGTGTATATAATAACTTTCCATTTGAAACCATGATTAATGCTTTCAAAACTTTTTATGGTAATCCAGAAAAAAATGATGCTAGTTTTGAGGAGGATGTTGAAAAAGAATTAAATTTAAAAGTATAACATTAAAAGCTTCGAAGTCAAATGGTCTTTGAAACTAAAACTAGCCACTAGTTTGGTTTAAATTATAAGTTTTCGTGGGAATTTTTAGTGAATAAAGATTATAGTGCTATGATTGAATAAATAAGATAAATATCTATACAAAAAATTCTCTCTCTTTTATATGAAGTCCCTATTTCCTGTATCCATTCGGACAAAAAGCAGCCATTTATTTGTTAAATTCTCTTAATATTAAAGATTCGGCAAAACTACTTATTCTCCATCCTTGTACTATTTCTTTCATCAACACTAAATTACATTTTTATGAAATTGATAAATCAAATAAAGGTGCTAGGTGCTACTATTATATTGTTGGTGGTCTTGGTACAATATCCATCAATAACCCAAACGGCTTCAATTGATAATCATCTTTTTGAAGTAGTCGAAAAGGAAGCACTTACGGATAAGCAGAAGCTGAAATTATTTACCAACCTAATTTATGAGCGGTCTACCGATAAAAAGATAAAAACACTAGACCAATTAGCCGAAAATTGGTCGCCAGAATATATACCTGTTTTGGTTGAATTTTTACGATTAGAAACAGACAGGGTTTTCTTGAAAGAAATAGGTTCATTATTAGTTGAAAAAACAGGAGAAAAATATGGTCGAGACCCATTGAGTTGGTTAGAGTGGCTTTGGAATAGAGAGGCAGCATATGGCGATTATTATGGCGATTTTAAAGCGACTTATTATCAATATATTGACCCAAAATTCAAAAAATATTTTCTAAATCGGGCAGCAACGGCAAAAATACGATTAGATGAAATCGTATGGGGAGGGGTCAAACAAGATGGCATTCCTCCACTTCGTCAACCAAAATTGCTTAAAGCGGAGGAGGCAAGCTATTTAAGAAATAGTGATGTCGTTTTTGGTGCCTATATTAATGGTGTCGCCAAAGCCTATCCTAAACGAATTTTGGCATGGCATGAACTCTTTGTAGACGATTTTGGCAAAGCAAAAATTGCAGGCGTTTATTGTACCTTATGCGGAACGGTAATCGCTTATGACATGGTGAATAATGGTAAATATCACGACCTAGGAACAAGTGGTTTTCTTTATCGCTCTAATAAATTAATGTATGACAGAAAAACACAATCTTTATGGAATACTATCGAAGGAAGTCCCGTTGTAGGTCCTTTGTCTGATAAAGATATCGTTTTAGAGACTTATTCAATAGTCACCACTACTTGGGGAGAATGGAAAAAAACGCATCCCGATACCGAAGTGCTTTCCTTAGATACAGGTCATAGTCGTGATTATTCCGAAGGGGCAGCCTATTCCGATTATTTTGCTACCGACCGACTAATGTTTCCCGTTCCTAGTTTAGATGATAAACTTAAAAATAAAGCAGAAGTATTAATTATTCGAGTCCCTAATTACAGACAAGATCCTTTAGCTATTTCTATTGACTACCTACGAAAAAAGAAGTGGTATCAAGGAAAAATTCAAGGCACTGAATTTGTTGCTATAGCCGACAAAACTGGAGCAGCTAGAGCCTTTGAAACGAATGGTGTTGAATTCGTTAGTTTCAAAAAAGGTCAAATCATAGATAAAAAAGGGATTACATGGAGGCTTGAAAAAAATAAGCTTGTAAGCACTGATAATCAAATACTTACGCAATTATCCTCACATAATATCTTTTGGTTTGCTTGGTTTAATTCTTATCCAAATACTAAGTTAGTAAAGTGATAATATTGTGAATTTAAGTCAAGTTTGTGTCTTAACGCACCCTAGAAAATATACAGCCGTTTGCCCATTAAAGGCGAACGGCTGTACTATTTTTATGATAAAATTTCAGCCAATATATTTCTCAATTTTGAAATCGAAGATTCATAAGCGCAGCGCACTAATGATGAATATCGTTAAATATTTGGAGAAAGAGGTATTGAAATTGAGAAGGAACTTTGAAATAATTCTCTACCGTACACTTTTTGAAAACGGCGGTTATGGCGGCTAAAACAAGGGGTTTCTGAACCGAAGGACGGGATGCCAAGTGCGTGATTCAGTAAAAAGTGTACGGTAATGAATGAAATAATACTTAGAATAGTAGGGTGGGAATATTTAATGCGACTAATAGAAAGAATAAGGGTTTTCTTATAAAAAAGTAAACGGAGTAATTAGGACTATTTTGAAACACAAAAGAATCAAAAGTACACAAAAGGGATTCACAAAGGCTATTTTTTATCTTTTGTGACAATTATTTTGTGGTCTATGGGCTTACTTACTCTAGGGATAACCCATACAGCTTAAACGCCTAGTTTAGCATTTTTATAAGAATACCTTTTTAGAAAATAGGCTTTAAACTTTATGCTAAAATGTTTAGAGCTTTCAGAACATGAAGTTCTGAAAGCTCTTTTCTTAATTTTAACTTTAGAATAAACACTAAAATTTTTATTTTTTGCGCTTATTTTAATTTCCATAAATAGG
>CAYMSC010000398.1:0-6124 GCA_964392805.1 uncultured Saprospiraceae bacterium | reverse complement strand
AGATTTGAGAAGTAGATGCGGTTGGCATTGGTGCTAATAATAAACTATTTCTAACCCCATGCTTTTTGATTTTCTTCTTTAAATCTGCCCAATCCCAACGGTCAGAAGGTGTTACGCCCCACATATCGTATTGTAAAATGCCTTGACTCACTGGAGACCCTTCGTAAGAAGAATAAGCGCCGTCTTTTTCTGCAATGGCATTCGATTCAGTCATTGCAGCGAAATAAATCGTTTCGAAAATCTCTTGATTTAATTGCTTCGCTTCTTTGCTATCGAATGGGAAACGCATTTCAATGAAGGCATCTGCCAAACCTTGCACACCGATTCCAACTGGACGGTGACGCATGTTAGAGTTTTTCGCTTCGATGACAGGGTAATAATTTACATCAATTACTCTGTTCAAATTTCGAGTGACAACTCTTGCTACTTCATATAATTTTTGGTGATCATAAGTCTTATCTGCTTTGACAAATTTAGCCAATGAGATAGAAGCTAAATTACAAACCGCCACTTCATCAGGAGAAGTGTATTCCATAATCTCAGTACAAAGATTACTAGACCGAATCGTACCTAAATTCTTTTGGTTTGATTTTTTATTGGCTGCATCTTTATACAAGATATAAGGCGTTCCTGTCTCAATTTGAGAATCAAGAATTTGGAACCATAAATCTTGTGCTTTTATCGTTTTTCTAGCTTTACCTTCTTTTTCATATTGGTGGTACAAAGCTTCAAATTCTCCGCCATAGCAATCAAATAAACCTTTCGCCTCATTTGGGTCAAATAAAGACCATTGTGCATCATCTTTTACGCGCTGCATGAATAAATCAGGAATCCACATCGCATAGAATAAATCTCTTGCTCTCATTTCTTCCTTACCATGATTTTTCTTCAACTCTAGAAAATGCTCAACATCTGCATGCCAAGGTTCTAAGTAAACGGCAAAAGCACCTTTTCTTTTTCCACCACCTTGGTCCACATATCTTGCCGTATCATTAAACACCTTAAGCATTGGGATAATACCGTTTGAAGTCCCACCTGTGCCTTTAATGTAACTACCCTGTGCTCTAACATTATGAATAGATAAACCAATACCACCAGCAGATTGAGAAATCTTTGCACATCTAGTCAAAGTCTCAAAAATACCAGAAATACTATCTTCTGTCATACTTAATAAAAAGCAAGAAGACAATTGTGGTTTTGGTGTAGCCGCATTGAATAAAGTCGGCGTTGCGTGGATAAACCACTTATCAGACATTAAATTATAAGTCTCAATTGCTGCCTCAATATCTTCTCCATGAATCCCCACAGCCGCTCTCATTAACATATGCTGTGGACGCTCTACTACCTGCTTATTCATACGAAGCAAATAGGAACGCTCTAATGTTTTGAAACCAAAATAATCAAAATTATAATCCCTATCGTATATAATTGCTGAGTCTAATTGATCTCTATTTTTCCAAATAAATTTATACGCTTTTTCTCCAATTAACCCCGCTTTCTCACCAGTCTTTGGGTCAACGTAGTTGTATAAGGCTTTAATCGTTTTAGAGAAAGATTTATCTGTTTCTTTATGTAAGTTGGAAATGGCGATTCTAGCAGCTAGAATAGCATTATCGGGGTGATTCGCTGCCATAGTAGCAGCTGTTTCCGCTGCCAAATTATCTAATTCTACAGTCGTTACACCATCATATAATCCTTGAATTACCTTTTTTGAAATTTCAATGTAATCAACATACTGGGAGTTGAGTCCATAACATAATTTTTTAATTCTTGCGGTGATTTTATCAAAACTTACCGACTCTGTTTTACCGCTCCTTTTAAGGACTTGCATATCAATTTAAGGTTTTAAATGTGAATAAAGTGTTTCTAAGTACCATTGAAGCAGTGATTGGTTATTGGTAACTGGTGATTGGTTGCGCACAATGCCAACCAATCACTAATTACTAATCACTAATCACCATTTTCTTTCGTTTCTCAATAGTTACTTGAAATGTTTGTTTGTTTCTGTTCTAGTCGTTAATTCCTATTAAAAATCTTCGTCTAATGTAAATACTTGTTTGTCTCTGTCAGCCATTACACCTGATTTCTGGTAGTCTCCTACTCGTTTCTCAAAGAAGTTCGTCTTCCCTTGTAAAGAGATTAATTCCATCCACGGGAATGGATTCTCTGCCTTGTATATTTTGGGGCATCCTAAAGATGCTAATAATCTATCTGCTACAAATTCAATATATTGGCACATCATATCTGAATTCATCCCTATTAAATTCACAGGTAAGGCATCAGATACAAATTCTTTCTCAATATCCACTGCATCCTTAATCATTTTCGTCACGGTCTCTACTGGCAAAGGTTGCTGGATGTGGTTATTATATAATAAACAAGCAAAATCACAGTGCATCCCTTCATCTCTGGAAATTAATTCGTTAGAGAAAGAAAGGCCAGGCATTAAGCCTCGTTTTTTCAACCAGAAAATAGAACAAAAAGAACCTGAAAAGAAAATACCTTCTACTGCTGCAAAAGCTACGATTCGTTCTGCAAAACTACCATTATCAATCCAACGTAATGCCCAATCTGCTTTTTTCTTTACACAATCTAAGGTATCAATCGCATTAAATAAATAGTCCTTTTCTTTAGCGTCCTTTATATAAGTATCAATCAAAAGGGAATAAGTCTCAGAATGGATATTTTCCATCATGATTTGGAAACCATAGAAAAATTTTGCTTCAGTATATTGCACTTCGCTCACAAAGTTCTCCGCAAGATTTTCATTAACAATTCCATCGCTAGCAGCAAAAAATGCTAAAACATGTTTGATAAAGTGACGTTCGTTATCATTCAGTTTGGCATCCCAATCTACTAAATCAGCAGATAAGTCAATTTCTTCGGCAGTCCAAAAACAAGCTTCACATTGTTTATAAAATTGCCAGATGTCGTCATGTACTATCGGAAAAAGCACAAACCGATTGGGGTTTTCTTTTAAAATAGGCTCAACAAAAGCACTCATATTCAAAATTCAGTTTTAGTAGGTTGGAGAGGTCATTAGCGGCTATTGTATATCGTCATTAGAAGTTACCACCATAATTTTCTAAAAAAATTGGAAACAACTTCTAATAATAATTTATGTGTAGTCGCTAATAAGAAAGTCATCCTCTACAACAATTTGTTTATAAAAAATAGATTGATGTAAAAAATAAAAATTTATTAATCCTTTTCAATCAGGCACATAGGTATTTCAAAGCACTAATAAGTACTATTTTATGTCCTTTTGTTTATTTTAGTAGTAATCGAATTTTCCTTTCTTATAGGTTTTCTCTCCGTTGATGAAAGAAATAGGGTAGGATAAATACGCTGGATGTAGCGTTTTCATCATAGTGACATAAAATTAATAACAAATACGGTTTTTTAAAACCAAAGTTTTCCACACAATGTTGATAACTAATCTAAACAATTGATTATCAGCACTAAATAAATTTTAATAAGTTTTCCACAGTGTGGATAACTTTATGTTGGTAATTTTTAAATTTATCAACAAATTAGTGAATTTTTACCGTAAAATAATATTTATTACTTATCAAATTAGCTTTTTTAGGCGAAAAAACCAAGCTAAGGCAAGGGAAATTAGGATACTAATTCCAATAATGGAGAAAAATGGTAAAGTTGAGCCTGATTCTGCATCAAAAGGAACATTTACGTTCATACCATAAAAACTAGCGACTAAGGTAGGGACCATTAAAATAATGGTGACTAAGGTAAGTCTTTGAATAACAAAATTCAAATTGTTTGAAATAATAGAAGAATAAGCATCCATCGTACTACGCAAGATATTTGTATAGACATTGGACATTTCTAGTGCTTGACTGTTGTCAATAATAATATCTTCAAAAAGGTCCATTTTATCTTCTTCCATTCGGATATGCAAAAAATCCGTCCGTTTCATTTTCAGTTTTAATAAATCATTGGCACTCAAAGTATTCACAAAATAAACCAGACTTTTTTCTATACTCAACAACTGCCGAAGCTTACTACTTTCTAAGGAATCACTTAATTCCTTCTCGATTAAGTTCCGTTTGAGGTTCAAACTCTTCAGACAACTTAAAAAGCGATATACATTCTGTTCAAAGATTTGCAGCACAAATTTTTGTTCATCCGACGGGTCAAAATGTTTGATTCTATTCTCTAAAAATAAATCTAAGACTGGATTCTCAAAGGCAGAAATAGTGATAATATGCTCCAAGGTCAATATAATACCAATCGGCACGGTCACATAGATAGATTCGTCCTCTCTCACCTTATTATTTAAAATAGGGGTATTGAGTACAATTAGCCGCAAATCGTCTTCTCGCTCATACCGAGACCGTTCATCAACATCTAGCGAATCCGTCAAAAAATCTAAGGGCACATCATATTTATCAGACACCGCTTTTAATTCTTCTTGACTAAAAGGTGGGGTAATATTTATCCAACAGGACACCTCTGGCTCCTCTAACTCTTGCAAGCGACCATCATATTTTTTCAAGTGTTGAATCAATAGTGTTGGATTTTTGATTAGAATTTTTGAATGGCTGCAAACTTACGGAATATGTTTTGGAGGGACAAACTTGAATATTGGGGAATGGAAGTTAATGGGCAAAATTTATTAGGACACAATTAGGAAATAAGCCATTATAAATTCTTTAAAATATAAAAGAAAACTATTACTTCTTGCAAGTATTAACTTAAACTCATACATTCACATCTTTAAGTATGAACTCATACTCATATTAAACAAAACTCATACTATGAAAAATGTTGTAGGACCTCCAGTTTATGGAGATAATTTTATTAATAGACTTGTTACCCTTTAAATTACGCTCATCTGAAAATGTCTTTTTCTGCTATTTTTCACTTAAAAATTCTTCAATAGAAGGACTATTCAAGAATTTTTAAGCAAAAACTATCAAAAAAATCCAAATTTCATATAAGCATTTTCAAAGGGTAACAAGTCTAATAGAGAAAAGGAACTTAAAACTGCTATTCGATTGATGCACAATGGTAATAGTTTTCTTTTATTAGGAATTAGAAGAACAGGGAAAAGTTCTTTTTTAAAGCAAGTAGCAAAAAATCTAAAAGAAAATGAACGAAACGTAGTGATTGAAATGGATTGTTCTACACTACGTGAACCGATTGACTTTTATAAAAAAATGCATCAAAATCTTCCTGATGGTTTGAAGAAAAGGTTTCAGAAAACCCTAAGTGACAGCAAACAATTACCAGATAGATTAATAGGATATATCTCTGGAATGGCTCAAGCTATTTCATTTGGAAAAGTAAAATTAGAACTTCGTGACCAATGGCTTAATTATGGTCAATCCTTAGAAAATTTAGTAAGCGTATTCTTCGAAAAGAACCGTAATATCTATCTGTTTTTAGATGAATTGCCTTTCTTTTTTGAAAATATGTCTGAAAACGGAGAACATAGGATTCCTGAAATTACGATGATACTAAGCAGTCTGAAGGCATGGCGAAACAAAGGATTACCAATGGGAATAGCAGGGTCACTTAATCTACATCAACAGTTAGATACACTAGGAATTTCAAGGAAGTTATTGTCTAGTTTGAATACTATGAAATTAATGCCTTTTGATAGAAAAGCTAGTGAAGAATTAATAAATAGACTGCTCAAAGGAAAGATTTATGACTGGTGGACACCAGAAATCACTAAAAAGTTATTGGATTTAATGCCTGACCATGTCCCCTACTTCATTCAATATGCTTTTAATTCGATTGTAATTGCCGAATGTGATAGTGTTGAATCCGTTGAAACGGTTTATCATAATGAAATCATGCCTGGTCTGTTCACCGATTTTGTTTATCAATTTAGGAGGTGCACTAAAAAAAGCAATGGTAACGCTAGATGCTGTGGCAATACATCAAACTATCTCCTTACAACCATTGCAAAAAGCTTTAAGTAAAAAATTCGACTATGCTACTTTAATCCGACTAATTGATTTTGAGTTTTTGTATTTGACAGGGCAACAAGAGTATCAATTTACTTTAAATATATTAAAAAATTGGTGGCTCAATAAACGCAACTTAGAAGAAAAAGTAGTTTCAAAATAGATATATACAATTCTCTTTTACTTCA
>CAYMSC010000397.1:0-6125 GCA_964392805.1 uncultured Saprospiraceae bacterium | reverse complement strand
AATTCATACAGTATCCTTTACGCCCCTAAATCATCCAATATCTTAGCCAATTTAGCATCCAATTTTTCTTGAACAGATTCAAATATTTCTTTGCTTGCTAATGGTTCATTGACGCTGCAATAGAATTTAATTTTTGGTTCTGTACCAGATGGTCTAGCGGAAATGATACTACCATCTTCCGTATAAAATTGGAGGACATTAGAAGAGGGTAAATCAATCTTTTCTGCTGTGCCGCTCACCATATCTTTTGCCAAGCTACTTTTATAATCTTTTATCATGGTCACTTTAGAGCCTCCTAAAATTGCTGGTGGGTGGGTTCTAAATCGGTCCATCATAGCCTTAATTTCTTCTGCCCCTGCTTTCCCTTCTTTTTTGATGGCAATTAACTTTTCTTTATAAAAACCATATTCCAAATACATGTCAATCATCGCATCGTACAAGCTACTTCCTTGGTCCTTATAATAAGCCACCATTTCTGCTATCATCGCACAAGAAACAACAGCATCTTTGTCTCTAGCATGTTCGCCAACCAAGTATCCATAACTTTCCTCCCCTCCTGCGATAAAAGTCTTCTTGCCTTCTAATCGAGTCATTACTTCTCCGATATACTTAAATCCAGTCAAGGTATTATAGCAATCTACTTTTTTGGACGCAGCAATTTTATCTATTAAATAAGAAGTTACAATTGTTTTAACGACGTATTGGTTGCCATCTAATTTACCTGCTTTTTCCCAAGCAGTTAATACGTATCGAATTAATAAGCAAGCCGCTTGATTCCCATTCAATAAAACGATGTCTCCCTTGTCATTCTTAATCGCCATCCCTACTCTATCTGCATCTGGGTCCGTTGCCATTACCAAATCGGCATCAATTTCCTTCGCTTTATTAATTGCCATTTTTAAGGCTTCTTCCTCTTCTGGATTTGGATAAATAACCGTAGGAAAATTTCCGTCTACCACCATTTGTTCTTCTACCAAGGTCACATTATTAAAACCAAATTGCTTTAAGACTGGCGGCACTAAAACGCCTCCTGTTCCATGAATGGGAGAAAAAACAATTTTCAAATCTGATTGTCGAGCAATCGCTTCTTTTGAAATGGATAAATTGACTAATTCTGCCAAAAATTTATCATCCATTTCCTTACCGATAGATTCTATATTTTCTTCAATCCCATTAAAATTTATTTTATCAATAGTATCAATTTTTCTCACTTCTTCTAATACCGATTTGTCCGCAGGAGAAACCAGCTGCCCCCCATCTTCGCCATAAGCTTTGTACCCATTATATTCTTTTGGATTGTGAGAAGCTGTTAACATTACACCACTTTTACAGCCCAATTCTCGGATAGCGTAAGATAACTCCGGAGTCGGTCTAAGTCCTTCAAAGAAATAAACATAAATACCATTTGCCGAAAATACTTCAGCGGTCATTCTAGCAAATTCTTTAGAATTATTTCTACAATCATGGGCAATAACTACTTTGATTTGCTGGTCTGGGTATCGTTTTAATAAATAATTACTCAATCCTTGAGTCGCCATTCCGAGTGTATATTTATTCACCCGGTTAGAACCTGCCCCCATAATCCCTCTTAATCCACCTGTTCCAAACTCTAAATCCTTATAAAAAGCATCCGTCAAATCAGTAACTGCGCCCGTTTCTACCATTTTTTGAATGATAGCTTTGGTATCCGCATCATAGCTGCCATTCAGCCATTTACTTACATTTCTTTTAACAGTTGGGTCTAAATCTAAAACGAGCATGTATTCAATTATTAGTGATAAAATATTGGATTAATTGCTTTACGAGTATTCTCTCAAATTGTGACGTAAATATAGGCTTAATCAAATTCATCGAAAAGGTAATACTTGAAATTTTGTGATTAACGGGGGGCTTATGGTAATACTGCAATCGCTTCACAAGTGTCTGCTAATGCTACTTCCCACCTATCCACCAACCAATGCGCTTGCACATGAAGGTCTTTTTGCTGTATATATCGACTTAAATAATAACTAGTATTTCGCAACAAATAAAATCGGTAAGCATCTTGAAAAGTGATGCCAAATTTGGCTAAAAGAGACTTAATAATTGGACGGCTTGCTAAATTATTCAGTTTCAACTGAATGGCGGAAAAAGGCAATTTTTCTACTAAAATACTTGTCTGAAAAATATAGTGGAAGGCATCGTATAAAATTGGTAAACGGTCTGCTAATTCCCAATCATAAACATGTAATTTTTCTTTACTTAAATAGCTATTCCAAGGCGTTAAATCACCATGTGCAATGGACATTGGAAGGGCTGTTATTTCCTCAAAATATTGAGCTAAAACCTTTAATTTTATAGAAAGATGTTCAATTTTTTCTTTAGGTAAATCATTCCAATTCTTTCCAGTAGCAATATTCGCTAAATCTTGATGAATCGTTTGCCAAACTTCCGTAGTTTGAACTAAAATCCTTTCCGTAGTTTGTTGATACAATTCATTTAAAGCGGCTAAATGAACATTACTTAATTCATTATTAATCAAGCATTTGTCAGGTTTCACATTAGATACCATTACTGAATTTCCCGTTTTTTTTGCTGCGGGTATGATTAGTTTTTCAAAATTATATTTTTGTAATTCCTTTAAATAAAAAGCCTCTCTGTCTACCAAATGTTGCACCTTTTTTGTCAAGGGCATTTTTAAAAACTGAGTCGCTTTTCCATGCTCTTCATACGTAATAACGGCTTTGCGATTAGCTCCGACTGTCCCTGTAAAAATAGCATAGGTAGCTTGGTTTAATTCCAGTTTAATCTGTTCAAAAAATAATTGATTGGCAATCACTCGAAAACTACCAGATTTTAACCAATTTTTAGCTTTCAACCCAAAAGCAATTTTTAAAGCAGTTTTAAACAATTGTCCTTTCCATCCTGATGCATTATAAAGGTTTAAAAAAATAGGCTTTTGATGGTTTGTATCATAAATCCAACGAATGGTATTATCTCTATTATTGATAAAATCAAACTCCAAAGCCGTAGCAAAACGCAAAGTTACGGAACGATTAAAATCAATAATTATTAGTTTTGGAAATTGTTCTATTAAAGCAATAATCCCATGTTTTGTTTGTAAATTAAAGAGAACTATCTTAGCGTTTTTTTGACTAGATAATATCTTTTGTAAAACGGTCAACTCACTAAAAAATTGAAGAGTACAATCTAGTTTCGTATTTATTTTTTGATAATATTCCGTAGCATCGGTACTAGTCAAAACAAAAATTTTCTCTGTACTCGGACTAAATATTTTTGCTAATAAGGGAATATCATTGGGCTGTAATTGATTTTGCATTACCCTAAATTTTTATTATTCGTATTCACCACTTTCATCACAAAAAACAAAATCACAAACTGGTAAAATTGGATGCCATAATTCGATTCTCCAAAAATCCCAAACTCGGTCGTTGAATTAATAATTAGTGGTACTAACATCATCCAAGCCAAAAATTTATGATAACTATCTTTAGCATTGCCAATGACAAAGCCTGTTGCAATCATTTGAAACATGCAAATAAAACCACCGACTAAACCAAGATTTAACAACACTTGGATAAAAGTATTATGGGTCATCCCTGCTGCATAGGAATGGATGCTATCAAATTTATCGCTATAACTAATTCTCATAAAACCATAACCTAACAATGGTTCTTTGGTAAATCCATAGGTGATTAAATCTTGCCAAAAAGGTAGGCGGCCTGTCATGCTCATCACTTCTTCTACATCTCCCTGTTTCAAAATAATGGTTCGTACTAGAATCGGTAGCGCAAAAACCGCTGAAACAATGGAACCTAAGATTAATTTTCGATTACCTGACATCAGCACATAAATACCAGAAACGATTAAAAAAGAACCAAGAGAAGAGCGAGATTGGGTTAACAATAAAACGGCGACTGAAGTTACTAGCACCCAAATTTGGGTCATTTTAAAAGGCACTGTGCGCAATTCTGAATAAGCCATCACTGCACCCAGAACGGCTAACATTCCTAACTCATTTGGGTTAATAATATATCCGCCAAGACGAGATACTTCGCCTCCATGTGTTTGTCGATAATAGGTATCTGGATCAAAAAATAATCCCAACATAAAAGCAACACAAATCCACATCGTTGCTACACCAAAAAGCCAACTAAATCTAGCGCCATTATTACTAATTTTATTATAAAAAGCGACCAATTGGATATAGTACCAAGCGAAAACCAAGGCTTCAATTATCATGGATAATTGCAGTATCGTATAACGAACAGACGAAGTCCAAAAAATAGAAATAATGCCTAAAAGCAGATATGCACAATAGAGTAAAAGTGGGGTAATATTCTGATAATCAACCTTATATTTCGGAAACTGTAATTTTAATTGATGTAGCCAAGCAAAAGCAATTCCTGTTAAAATAACCCTCAAGACGGTTTTAACTAATTGGGTCATCGCCACCGAATCGGGGAACAAGGTAAAATAACTAGCGATTCGTAGACCTATTAAAATTAATAGCCCATTTGCTAGCCACTTACTTTTATAGGGAATATCTGGTTGCATAGATGGTTAATTTGTATAGAATCCGTTGCTAATCAAATCCGTTGTTATTTATCTTATGCTTTTATGCCGCATAAGTCTGATATAAATCTTTCGCTATTTTTTTCCAATCAAAAGCTATGGAAACCATTTTCTTCGCATTTTCGCCTAAAAAAGCTAGTCGATTTTGTTGGTGTAAATCCAAACAAATACTCATAATCATAGCAATACCATTTGGAGTATTATTGGGTAACGGAATACCCGCATCGTAGGCTCGGATATAAGTATTGATATTGGTCGCTTCGCTGGTAACGCAAGGAATCGCTAAAGCAGCAGCTTCTAAAACTGCCATTGGAAATCCTTCCATTCGGGAGGTATGTAAAAAAACATCAAATTGGTGGAGGGTATGAAATTTTTTAAGTCCAAAAAGTGCGCCATGAAAGGTTATATTATCCATTATTCCCAAATCAGCCGCTAATTTTTCTAATGCAGGGCGGTCTTTTCCATCGCCAATCAGTTCTAATCTACCTCTTCCACCGCGATCCAGAAATTTTTTAAATCCTTTCAACATTAAATCTAAGCCTTTGTGATAGGTATCTAGGCGACCTAAAAAACCGAAGGTTAACGTTTCATCATTTTTAGGAGACAAATCCGTTGGAATTTGTTGGAAATCCATTCCATTTGGAATCAATTTTCTGGCACCTACATTTGTCAATTCTCCCAAATAATTATATTCGCCCTCGCCTAATAATTGTACCGCTTTAGCATTTTTGACAAGAAATTTTTCTATTAACTGAAAATATATTTTCTTAACCCATTTATTTTTTTGCATGGCTGCTTTAGCAAAAGCACCATGTGGGGTAAACACATAAGGAATTTCTTTTTGTTTTAGTAGTCTAGCCACTTGGTAAAATTCTAAAATAAACGCTCCGTGAATATGTATTACATAGTCTCCTTTTAACTTGTTGATAGCTGCTTTCAATTGAGGACATAGTTTTTTATTTTTATGCTGTTGGAATAAAACTGTCGGGCAGTTTCTTTCAGGATAGTTGGCGATTAAATCATTGGCAATTCCCCAAATGGTCACGGATTGTCCTAACGCCGCTTGTGTGTTGGCTAATTGGTGGACAACTCTATTCACGCCATTCATTCTCTGCGGATTTGCTTTTCCTAATACTAAGTGGATGATGTTGATGTTTTTCATAATAATCGTCTTTATTTTTATAATGTTAGATCATATTTAACGGGCACCATTGAGATTTGTCCCCAAGTCCCGTAGGGACTAAACATGGGTAACGAATAAATAAGAAGAAAAATCGACTCGAATCGTGCCGTAGGTACGTAACATGGCTTTAATTTAATTTAATTTTCAATTTTCAATTTTAAACCACCTTCGGCGGGAATTGAAGTTGAAGTTGAAATTTGAAAAATATCGACATTTCAAAATATCGATTCCGATTTGTATCGGAATTGGTTTCAAAGCTCTGTTAAGAGCCTAAGGCACCACCAAAAATTATATTTTATACTTGTTCTACCCATATTAAGTAGTAAGATAAAAATAAATGCAGATTCTTTAAAGTCGAACGATTAGC
>CAYMSC010000396.1:0-6129 GCA_964392805.1 uncultured Saprospiraceae bacterium | reverse complement strand
TGATCCTTTATCAGGAGGCGATGATTGTCAAAGTGCCATTGATAATAGTTTAGATATTTGTGCCTTATTAGCAGCGGACCCAAGTAGCCCATTAGCTACAGCGGATTGTGACGGAGATGGCGAATCAAATGCCTTTGAATGTTTAGAATTAATCCTTCTTATTGAGGATCCTTGTGTTTGTTCTAATGGATTAGTTATGGAGAGAGTAGTTGTTTATTCAACAATAGCTAATGAAGTTTGGAGTATAGCAGGAACTGGAATGTTTGATATTAATTCTACTTTGGCTAATCTTATTTCATTACCGAATGGCACGAATCTTATTTTTGTCGGTATAGAAAATGGATTATACAAATACGAGCTACCGTTGTTTCATTTACCTAATGTTGGATATTCTGCGGTATTAAGTAGCGGACAAAGACTAGACGAACTTCAAGTCTCCAATATTTGTTCGAATTGTACTACTCTTAATGTAGATTCGACCAATACTCCAGGCGTCGTAGATTCTACGAACATGATAATTGGTTTAACGACTAAAAATAGAACAGTAAGTACTTTGAATAATTGTAGTAATACAGTATTTTCTTCTAATCCTGTAGGAAATCTACTATATGTAGATACAGCTGCTTGTACTTTTATTAACACCATTTGTGCAACAGATCAATGGAAGCAATTAACTGTTTCTTTTGATGATTTTGATTTAAGTACAGGTGATACCCTTTTAGTTTATGAAGGTAAATTAATATTAGATGAACCTATAGCTAAATGGACAGGTACAGGTGTAAGCCAAACTGGTGGATGGATTAGTTCTGACTGTAGCCCTACTATTAACTCATCTGGTTGTTTGACCTTTGAGTTTAAAACGAATGGTGATAATAATAAAGGACGAGGCTGGATAGCAAATGTAACTTGTGAAGAAAGAAGTATTACCTTGAATGCAAATGATTTGAATGCGAGATTATCTTGTAATTTTACTTATGAAACCTTTACGATAGCACCTGCAACTGTAGCAGCTGATTGTGGAGTAGTACAAGATTCCCAGATAGTCCGTATTTATAACAGTATCGGGAAACTATGCAAAGATACTTGCTTGTCTCCAATAGAGACTTTTACAGAAGATTTTGCTATAGGGACTTATCGGATAGAGTATAAATTGAAGACAGATAGCATTAAAACTACCAATGCATTTATAACAGTGCAGGAAGCTGCCTTAATTTGTAATGATGAGGTCAATATCCCACTTGGTTCTTCTTGTGATTTGATGGTTACACCTGATGATTTGTTAGAAAGTACATGTGATACTATTACAGATACCTTATACTATTATATTACCTTGAAAGGATTAGATAAAAATGGTAATGAAATAGAATTAGCTACGGGTGGTGGTAAAAATGGAAATTATCCATTGATTTCCAAGGATATGATTGATCAATGTGGTGGAAGTATTACTGCAGAAATCGAAAAACGTTACTATGAAAATTTAACGCTTTCTTTCTGTAATAACGGTAGTGTAAATACTAGTTGTGAGGTTAAAATTAATTTAACGGATCAATCCGCTCCTATTTTTTCCAATGTAGCAACTACGGATACGTTCAGATTATGTAGTGTTGATTTGACCGCTGATGCTCTAGGGATTACTCCTCCTTTGGCTATTGATAACTGTGATTCTGTTAAGGTAGAATTTGTAGGGACAACCATTCTAAATAATAGCAATAGTACTTGCGATACAACTCGGGCAATTCTTAATTGGTCTGCTGTAGATGCTTGTGGTAATGTAGCTAATTTAGAACAAAACGTGGTGATACTTCGACCTAGCTTAGCGGATATTGTTGAAGCAGCGGATGTAGTATTAAGCTGTGGGGAAGATACGGAGAACGATTTGAATAACTTTAGCAAAACAGGTTTACCTGGTATTAAAATAGGTAAGGTAGTCAATGGTATTTTACAACCAACAGATACTATTGATTTAGATACTACTAATTATGTTTGTGGTTATATTTTACAGAAACGAGATATTAAGATACCTGCTGATTGTGGTATAAAAGTATTCCGTTACTGGGATGTTTTAGATTGGTGTGAGACACAAGCTGGTATTTTACCAATAGATACTCAATTTATAGAATTAAGAGATACATTAGCTCCTGTTTTTGAAGAGACTAATTTGGCAACAGCAAAATTAGATTTACCAAAAGATGCTTGTACCTTTAATATTACGAACTTGGCTAAACCTATTGCTACTGATAATTGTAGTACACCTATTGTTTCTATAAGTTCTATATTTAGAATTGAAAATGAAACTAAATGGGAAGTACCAGTAGCCGAATGGGCAACTTTAAATTGCGATACATTTGAAGTAGTCTGGATAGTAGAAGATGATTGTCATACACAATTAGAAACAGCTACTAAGACTCAATTAGTAATTATTAAAGATAATACAAAGCCATCAGCTATCTGTACGGATAAAATCAATTTATCTTTAGCGAGAGATGAAGCCAAATTGCATTATAAAGATATTGATAGTGGTTCTTCGGATGCTTGTGGTATTGCAAAGTATGAAGTGAGTAGAGATGAAATTGTGTGGGATTCTATAGTTACTTTCACTTGTGAAGATGCGCATAATGAAGTCAGCGTTTATTTACGAGTGACTGACTTGAAAGGGAACTATAATGTTTGTAGTATGATTGTTAATGTCGAAGATAAGACAGCACCAATTTGTAGTGATTTACCAGATAGAACAGGTACATGCGACGAAAAAAATGCTGTTGAAGGTTTAGCTACTACCGATACTAATGGAAATAACCGCATGGACGAAACAGAGTGGATAGATTTGTCTGATGAACAAGTTATAGCATTTAATGCTAACTACGGTAACCCGAATTGTTCGGATAATGTTAGTTGTAGAGATTTAATTATTGAGCAACAATATCAATTGATTGAAAAAGATTGTGGTACGGCGCAAATTAAGCGAAGATACCGAGCAATCGATTGGGACGGCGAAGGTATGGTGTCTAATTGGTCAGAGCAAAATATCAACATTGAGCCTAAAGCAAATTGGACGATTACCTTACCAGCAGATTGGAGAGGAGATTGTGGAGATGCAATACCAAATTCAGAAATACTAATTAATAATGGTATTTGTGATATGATGGCTTATGAAGTTGAGGAAAAAGTCTTTACTGTGGTAGAGGATGCTTGCCTGAAAATAGTTAGAACATTTACTATAATCAATTGGTGTAACTACAATTCAGAACAAGAAGCCCACCAAATTAGTAGGGCTGAAAATGAGTTAGGTATGGTTACTGAATCGGTCACTATTACAAGCGAGGAATTTTCGGACTTTAACCGATTTGAATACGTTCAAGTATTGAAGGTGCAAGATGAAACTGCTCCAATAATTACTGTCGTTGATGTAGATAATTGTTTAAAAGGAACAGATTGTACGGAGATGAAACAGTTTTCAGTAAAAGCGGATGATTGTAACCTAGCTGCTACTTCAGAACTACGCTACAGTTGGAGTTTAAGTGAGAATGGTAGTTTATTAACTACTGGTATAGGCTCATCTTTTGAATATCCTATAATTGCAGCAGTTAATTATGAGGTCCTATGGATTGTAGCCGATAATTGTGGAAACACTACGAAAGAACGTGTTCAATATGAATTTGTCGATTGTACAAAACCAAGCCCTTATTGTCTGCATGGTTTAGCTATAGAGTTGATGTCTAATGCAACTGTCCAAGTGTGGGCAAAGGATTTTGAACAAGGTAGTACTGATAATTGTACGACCACTGATAAATTGGACTACAGAATTTGGCATGCTTCTCTAGGAGAAGCTCCTACTAATCTATCTGAAGTTTTAGCTTTACCTAAAAACGTAAGTATGACCTGTGCTTATGTAGGTAATCAAGCAATAAACTTTTATGTTATCGACGAAGTTGGTAATTGGGATTATTGTACTACCTATGTAGATGTACAGGATAATATGAAGGCGTGTGAAAGTGCCAATACTACCGAGAATATGGCATTAGTCGGAGGGTTGATAATGGATTGGAAAGGAAAAATGGTTGAAGACGTAGTAGTTCGAGCTAAGGAGGAACAGATTGAGGCAGAATACTCGACACAAGAAGATGGTTATTATGGTTTTGAGTTAGCTGTCAATAAAAATTACGTGATTCAACCAGAAAAGAACGATCAACCATTGAATGGTGTAAGTACCTTTGATTTAGTCTTGATTTCTAAGCATATTCTAGGTTTAGAAACATTTGATAATCCTTATCAAATGATTGCTGCTGATGTAAATAAATCAGGAACAATTACGGCTTATGACATGGTCCAAATTCGACAATTGATTCTAAATATCAAGACAGAATTTCCTAATAGTTCAAGTTGGAGGTTTGTTGATGAAGCGTATGCGTTTTCGACGAATACTCCTTTGACAGAGGATTTCCCTGAATTGGTAGAAATTACGAACTTGACCCATGATATGGGAATGAATTTTATGGCCATAAAAATGGGAGATGTTAATGGTAATGCTAGAAGTAATGGATTAATCAGTGGTGAAAGTAGAAATACCACTAAGAAATTTGAGCTACTCGTAGAAGATAGGTTGCTGAAAGCTGGAGAAAAATATAATTTAAGTATCAGCACAAAGGAACTTAATCAAATACAAGGTTATCAATTTACATTAGGTTATGATAATTTGAATTTTGAAAAACTTACTCCAGCAACTACTAACATTAGTCATTTTGGTTTACACAAGACAGATGAAGGATTAATTACTACTAGTTGGAATAAAACTATTGATGAATCGTTACTTCTCGGTACTGAAAAAGAAGAAATTATGGAATTATTTACCATAGATTTTACAGCGCTACAAGGTGGAAAATTAAGTGAGCAACTGTCTT
Organism: uncultured Saprospiraceae bacterium; assembly: GCA_964392805.1. Classification (GTDB taxonomy): domain Bacteria; phylum Bacteroidota; class Bacteroidia; order Chitinophagales; family Saprospiraceae; genus JAFMDF01. The sequence continues at coordinate 1,231 of CAYMSC010000396.1, read as the reverse complement.
TACTTAATCGACCAACGGCGATAGAAGCTTATGATACTGAAGGATCAGTTATGGATATACAATTGACTTTCTTAGATGAAAATACAATGAGTAGAGGATTTGAATTATTTCAGAATCATCCGAATCCATTCAAAGATAAAACGAAGGTTAAATTCTACTTGCCTGAAGATTCAGATGTGCAGTTAATTCTACGCAATGAAGTAGGTAGTATTATTCAAACTAAAAAGCAGGAAGGTATAAAAGGTGATAATGTTATTACTTTGGATAGACAGAATCTACCTGTTGGTTTTATTCACTACCAGTTGATTACCAAATTTGGTACAAAATCTAAGAAAATGATTTTGATAAATTAGAGAAACGATTTTTAAAATTTTATATGAGTGCATCATAAAGCAGTGGTTAAGGGGTTTAGTAATAAATAAGCGACGGAGTATGAGCTAAAAAACAAGCTCAAATGCGTAGGTTATTATTTGCTAAAGCCCTAATCAATCAATCATTTATGATTATTGTTGAATAATGCAATATTCTTTGGTAATTGATAATGTCTATTGGATTAGTTATAATACAAGACATTTTAATGACCACCGATTTGTGATACCTTCATTTTTCATAAGAGTAGGTTCATTATAGAATGGACCTACTCTTTAATTTTTTTGATTAACTTCCTGTATGCACCTGAAATTAATTGTTCTATAGGTTTAGATAACCACTTTTAGCACCTTGTTGAAAACGTGAGATTGAAAATCCTTAATTTTTGCGAAGTAATAGTTAGTTATCTTATAAAAGGATTGATTGGGAGAACCCAAAGTTAAATACTCTTTTGGGAGTAGAGGCGAAAAGGTTTTTGGCGATTTATAAATATATAAGTACCAACACAAAATTACATTTAATTTTCAGCGGCTTCTTTTATCTAGCTATCTCACCTGCTGTGCGGTTCACATTAATTGAAAAATCACTCTAGGACGTTTTGCTTGCTCCCCTAAGAACACGACCTAGAACAAGCCCCAAAAGTACGACCTATAAAAAAAATGCTCTCCCACCAGCTTTGCGGTTCACAAAATTTAAAAGTCGCTCTGGGACTTTTAAATTTTGCTCATCCTGTTAACCTGTCACCCATTTGCGAAAAGCAGAAGTTTTAGGCCCACTAGTCTTCAAACCCTCCTTAGCATTTTTCATAGAAACGACTAAACGATTGCCAAAATAAGCTTCCATTTTTTCAATAAAATTAATA
>CAYMSC010000395.1:0-6178 GCA_964392805.1 uncultured Saprospiraceae bacterium | reverse complement strand
ACGATAATTGGTCTGGCGCGACTATTCAAGTATTGGCAGATTGTACAGCTGATTCTGTTCGTCTAATAATTGAGAATGTAAGTGATTTTCCAATGTTACAAGAAAATGGTTTTGTCGTTACAGAAGATGTGATTATGTTACGAGAGGGTACTTTCCAACTACCTGCCCAAGAATCATTAACATTCACTTACCCAGCTAATGGGGCCACCTACAGATTAGCGGCAGAACAAGCAAGATTCCATCCAATTTCAAACCAACCGAGTATTAGTATAGAAGGGTGTGGAGGAATTAACAGGACAGGTTTAGTAAATGCTTTTCCTCAAGACGACGAAGCTTTAAATGTTTCTATGGATTGTCAAGAGAATATAGGTAGTTTTGACCCCAATGATAAATTGGCCACGCCGAGTGGTTGGGGGGAAGAAAATTTTGTAGCTGAAAATACAGATATAGAATACAAGATTCGTTTCCAAAATACAGGAACAGACACCGCTTTTACAGTTGTGATTGTAGACACTTTAAGTACCTTCTTGGATGCTAAAACAATTTTTCCAGGGGCAGCTAGTCATGCTTACACCTACCAACAATATTTAGCAGATTCCACAGGATTGAGCATCATTCAATTTACATTTGAAGATATTTTATTGCCTGATAGTACAACCAATTTAGAAGGGTCAAATGGTTTTGTAAAGTTCAAAATTGCGCAACAGGCAGATTTGCCGAATGGTGTTCAATTAGCAAACAAAGCTGCAATTTTCTTTGATTTTAATGACCCAATTATTACGAATATCGCTAATCATACGATTGGGGAGCCTTTTGATAGAATCATTTCGAGTACTAAAAATCTGCTTTATGCTAGCCGAGAAATAGTAGTCCAACCCAATCCCTTTAGCGAAAGTACGCAAATATCCATTTCTGGAGATGCTATAAAACAAGGAACTTTACGCCTTTTTAACTCGCTCGGTCAAGTTGCTCAACAACAATCCTTTTCAGGAAATCAAATACGTGTACAAAGAAAAAATTTACAGAATGGATTCTATATTTATGCTATAATTGGGGAGAATCAATTGATTGCAACAGGAAAGATACAGTTGAGCGAAGATTAGATTAGTCGAAGACCTATGACTAAAATAAGGAATTCAAAGTTGTGTACAATGTGATTTTACAGGTAAGGTCACTGAACAGGACAGACTAAAGTCTATACTACCAGTTGTCCATCACTTATAAAATATAAAGCCATCGACTTGATATTTTTTCTTTATCATTTTCTAAAAAAAGCTGCATTTTATTTCAAAAAACTGCACTTTTGCACTTTCCTACCAAATACTTGCCAAATCTTCTGTTAAACAGAAATTACATTTAAAACTTTTTTCGAGATTTTAAAGAAAAAATCATCTAATACCTGATATATGAAGAAGTCCACTAATAAAAAACCTGAAATAGTTAAATTTAAAAAAATATTAGTAGCCAATCGTGGTGAAATTGCCATTAGAGTCTTGCGAGCAGCATCAGAATTGAAGTTAAGAACTGTTGCAATATATACCTACGAAGACCGCTATTCGCTGCACCGATATAAAGCCGATGAAGCTTATCAAATCGGACCAGATGATAGTCCACTAAAGCCTTATTTAGATATTGATGAAATCATTCGAGTCGCTAAAAAATGTGGCGCAGAGGCAATTCATCCTGGTTATGGTTTTCTTTCGGAGAATATCAATTTTGTTAGAAAATGTAAGGCAAATGGTATTATTTTCATTGGACCAGAGGCAGAGACGATGATGAAAGTGGGAGACAAGGTGTTGACCAAAGCTTTTGCTAGAGAAATTGATGTGCCATTGATTGAGGATAGTTTAGTGGATGTATCGGTAGAATCCGTGGCATTAGCAGAGGCAAAGAAGATTGGTTGGCCGATTATGGTCAAAGCCAAAAATGGTGGTGGTGGTCGTGGAATGAGAGTGGTAAAAACGGAAAAAGAATTTTCAAAAGCCTATAACGAAGCCAAGGGAGAGGCAAAAACTGCCTTCGGTAGTGACGAGGTATTTATCGAAAAATTCATAGACAATCCAAAGCATATTGAAGTCCAGTTATTGGGGGATAAATATGGAAATGTCGTGCATTTGTATGAAAGAGATTGTTCAGTGCAAAGACGTTTTCAGAAGGTAGTAGAGATTGGGCCAAGTTTTGGTTTGAAACAAGAGACAAGAGACAAACTATATGAGTATGCGACTAGAATTGGAAAACATTCTAATTATTCACATGCAGGGACGGTCGAATTTTTAGTTGATACCCAAGAAAATATTTACTTTATAGAAGTGAATCCACGGATTCAAGTAGAGCATACCGTGACAGAGGAATTGACGGGGATAGATATTGTGCGGTCACAAATTTTGGTGGCAATGGGATATCCATTATCTCATCCAACCATATATATTCGAGACCAATCTGATGTAAAATGTAATGGATTTGCGATTCAATGTCGGGTAACGACTGAGAATCCAGCAGAAGATTTTAAACCAGATTATGGTACTTTGGTCGCTTATCGTTCCGCTAGTGGAATGGGTATTCGACTGGATGCTGGTAGTGCATATGCAGGAGCGAAGATTTCTCCGTTTTTTGATAGTATGTTGGTGAAGGTAACGGCATCAGGTCGAACCTTGGGAGGTGCGGCAGATAGATTACACCGTGCCTTACGAGAGTTCAGAATTAGAGGGGTGAATACAAATATTATGTTTTTACTCAACCTATTACAAAATGATGAATTTAGAAATGGTGGGGCTACGGTCAATTTTATTAAAAAATATCCCGAGTTAATTACGAATATTAAACGTCGGAAAGATAGAGGAACGAAGTTGCTAAATTACCTTGCCGAAGTTAATGTCAATGGAAACGCAGATGTAAAATATACTGACCCCAATAAAGTCTTTACTAAACCTATTGTTCCTAAGCACAAACACATCAAAGCTTATCCAGAAGGCAGCCGAGATTTATTAAAAAAATTAGGTCCTGTTAAGTTTGCGGAAAAGCTCAAAAAGGATAAAAAAATCCAATATACAGACACCACTTTCAGAGATGCGCACCAGTCGCTATTGGCGACTAGGATGCGGTCCTACGATATGCTGAAAGTAGCCGAAAGTTTTGCTAAAAATCATGGTTCAGATGTCTTTTCGATGGAAGTTTGGGGAGGAGCGACTTTTGATGTATCGCTACGATTTTTGAAAGAATGCCCTTGGTTGAGGTTAGAGCAATTGCGAGAGAAGATACCGAATGTGCTTTTTCAAATGTTGCTAAGAGGCTCAAATGCAGTGGGTTATAAAGCCTACCCTGATAATTTAATTGAGAAATTTATCGTAGAGGCACATACCACAGGCATTGATGTGTTTAGAATTTTTGATTCTTTAAATTGGGTAGATGCGATGAAAACGTCTATCCGAACGGTCAGAAATGAAACGGATGGTTTAGCTGAAGCTTGTATCTGTTATACTGGCGATATTTCCAACCCAGAAAAGACTAAATTTAACTTAGATTATTACCTTGATTTAGCCAAGCAATTAGAGGATGAAGGTGCTCATATTATTGCCATTAAAGACATGGCAGGCCTACTAAAACCTGCGGCAGCAACGACCTTAGTGAAAGCTTTGAAAAAAGCAGTAGATGTACCCATTCATTTACATACCCATGATACCTCCTCGATTCAAGCGGCGACTTATTTGAGTGCCATTGATGCAGGAGTAGATGTAGTCGATTTGGCATTGAGTTCGATGTCAGGTTTGACCTCGCAACCGAATTTTAACTCGGTCGTAGCAATGATGCAAGGACATAAACGAGAGCGTAAAATTGACCTAAATTCGTTAAATGAATTTTCCGATTATTGGGAGGATGTAAGAGCGCAATATTATCCATTTGAAACGGAATTGAGAGCAGGAACGGCAGATGTATACGATATGGAAATTCCAGGTGGACAGTATTCTAACTTACGACCACAGGCAAGAGGTTTAGGTTTAGAAGATAAGTTTGAGACGATTAAAAAGAATTATACCATTGCCAACGATTTATTTGGGGGTATCATCAAAGTAACGCCTTCTTCTAAAGTAGTTGGGGATATGGCGATGTTTATGACCGCTAATAATTTGACCAAAGAGGATGTTATGGCAAGAGGGGATAAATTAGCATTCCCTGATTCTGTCAAGAACTTGATGCGAGGAAACTTAGGACAAATCAAAGGCGGATTTCCGAAAGAGATTCAGAAGTTGGTTTTAAAAGGCGAAAAGGCATTTACTAACAAGCCAAATGCCCATTTGAAACCAGTCGAATTTGATAAAGAGTTTAAAGCATTCAAAAAAGAGTTTGATAATCCAAACTTAGAAATGCGGGATTTCTTGTCTTATAAATTATATCCAAAAGTATTTACTGATTTTTATGAGCATTTCCAGAAATACGGCGTGGTACGAGTTTTGCCGAGTACTGCTTATTTCTATGGCTTAAAGTCTTATGAAGAAATCATTGTCAAATTGGAGCAGGGTAAAAACTTATTGATTCAATATCTTGACGACACCAAGGCCAACGAGCATGGTAACCGAATGGTTTTCTTTAACTTAAATGGTCAAACAAGAGCGGTTGTTGTAAATGATAAAAACAGTAATGTAAAAGTTATTTCGCATCGAAAAGCGACTGCGGATAATGAAATTGGTTCGCCATTGCAAGGTAGTTTATCCAAGATTTTAGTAAAAGCAGGCGATGAAGTAAAAGCAAATGCCCCATTATTTATCATCGAAGCGATGAAAATGGAAAGTACGATAACTGCACTTACAGCAGGGACGGTGAAGCAAGTTCATTTAAAAGCTAAGACTTTGGTGGACCAAGATGATTTGGTGGTGGAGTTTGAATAATTTTCAATTTAGAATTTTCAAAGGGGAGCTATTTTGGGGCATTGTGCTTGGAATAGCTCCTTTTTGTTTTTTTGCCTATAAATTATTACATTTGAATAATTAATGAAGAGAGAATGGGAAGCAGAGGATGCTTTTGCTAAAAAGCAACAAACAAATGTAGCTAGTAAGCTATCTAGATTTCAGAAGTATTAGATTCAAATGATATGAAAAATTATATTGAATTTTTCTAGTCTGGTTATTAAAATCTATACTTAACATCACTTCCAGTTCTCCACAACAAACCGCCCTGTCCTCAACCGTTTTCCTTTAGTTTGCACAGATAAAAAGTACATTCCATTTTCAAATCCACTTAAATCAAGCGTTTTATAATCGGATTCAAAAGTAGTTGAAGAAATCTGACGGACTAATTTTCCAAAAGTATTATAAATTTGAATCGTCCCTTCCAGTCCTTTTAGCGTCACCGTTTCCAAAACGATTTGGTCCGCAGCAGGGTTGGGGAATAATTTAGCAGTTTCAACTGCACGACTATTTCGATTACTACTACCACCAACTGCCACCATAGATTCCGCATAACAACTATTTCCGTCTGCACCCATTAATAGCACCTTGACCGTATAATTTCCTGCGCTTAGGTTGGGAATCGTTTGAGGGAAGGAACAATTATTATCACAAATATTTTGTATCGCCCAGCCCGTTCCGCTGCCTATAATATCAATTAAACGAGGGGTGATAGTTTCACCAGCTACGGTAATTTGATTGCGGGCACTCGTAAATTGCAAAGCATTACAATCTACGGTTTCATTAGCAGAATTGCTACCACCGTCACTACCACCACCAGCGGTAACAGAAACCGTCTTTTCTATATAACAACCATTTCCGTCACTAGCCGTCAAGTTGACCTTTATAGTATAATCGCCAATTGTTAAATTGGGAATAAGCTGCGTTGCGGAACAATTGCCGTCACAGATAGACACGACTTGCCAATTAGTCGGTGCACCAATAATTTCCACTTTTGAGCTATTGGAAAGCCCTGTAATAGTGATTTGATTATTTTCTCCTGAATATTGTACCGCATTACAATCTGCATTGCCATTATTTGGAGGTGTAACCACGGAGCCACCAACTGTTAGGTTTTCTTCTCTATAACAATAAACACCATTAGCGTCAATTAAATTAACTTTTACCGCATAATCTCCTGCGGCAAGATTTGGAATGATTTGTTGAGGATTACAATTTCCATCACAAATAGGTACAACTTGCCAATTAGTTAGTGCCCCAATAATTTCTACACTAGT
>CAYMSC010000394.1:0-6243 GCA_964392805.1 uncultured Saprospiraceae bacterium | reverse complement strand
AAAATAGTTAGCAGGTCTAATGAAAAGGAGCAAGGAAAAAATAAAATAGGAAAAAAAATAATAATTTGTCTGACCGCTTAAAATGATATAGATTTTGTTAATAAATTTAGATAATACCGTAATCGGGACAACTATAAGCTGATATTTGCCTAGTTTTGCAGCGCTATTAATTCACGCATAAAATGGATGGTCGTTTTCTTGGCTGCCATTAATGGACTTGGACAACTGACAACTGAATAATCAGACTAAATTTAACTATTACCTTATATGTCTAAAGTAATTCACCATAGCTTACTAACCGAATTTGATATTGCCTTATTTATGTCGGGCAAGCATTATAAATTGTACGAAAAGCTAGGTAGTCATTCCCTAGAAATAGATGGTCAATCGGGGACTTATTTTGCGGTTTGGGCGCCAAATGCTAAATCTGTATCTGTCATTGGCAACTTCAATTATTGGGACAAACATGCGCATCATTTAGGTCCTCGTTGGGATAGTTCTGGAATATGGGAAGGATTTATACCTAGTCTTGAAAAAGGGGAGTTATATAAATATTCTATTGAAGCACAGGATGGTCAATTGCTTGAAAAAGGAGACCCTTTTGCAATGTTTTGGGAAAAACCACCAAGAACTTCTTCTATAACTTGGGATTTGAGCTATGACTGGAAAGATGCAGATTGGTTAGAACATCGTCGAGATAATGCAGGTCAAGCTCAACCTTATTCCGTCTATGAGGTACATATTGGTTCTTGGAAAAAGTATGCTGTTGACAAATCGTTAAGTTACCAAGAGTTGGCCATAGAATTGGTCCAATATGTTCAAAAAATGGGTTTCACGCATGTCGAATTTATGCCAGTGATGGAACATCCATATGACCCTAGTTGGGGCTATCAAATTTCAGGCTATTTTGCACCTACTAGTCGTTTTGGTACCCCACAAGATTTTATGGCTTTGGTGGATGCTTTTCACCAAGCAGGAATTGGGGTTATATTGGATTGGGTGCCCTCTCATTTTCCAGAAGATGTGCATGGTTTAGCAAAATTTGATGGTTCTTGTTTATACGAACATGCGGACCCTAGAAAAGGCTTTCATCCGGATTGGAAGAGTCTAATATTTAATTACGGAAGGAAAGAAATTAGGTCATTTTTAATTTCAAATGCCCTATTTTGGTTGGATAAATACCATATAGATGGTTTACGAGTAGATGCAGTTGCTTCTATGCTTTATCTTGATTATTCTAGAAAACAGGGCGAATGGATTCCAAATGAATTTGGAGGGAATGAAAATTTAGAAGCTGTTTCTTTTTTGAAAGAATTTAATGAAACAGTTTATAGCCATTTTCCTGATACAATAACCATTGCAGAAGAATCAACTGCTTGGAAAGGCGTTTCTAGACCGACTTACCTCGATGGATTAGGATTTGGACAAAAATGGATGATGGGTTGGATGCATGATACTTTAAATTATTTAACGGAAGATTCAATTAATAGAAAATATCACCATAATAAAATCACTTTTAGCTTGGTTTACAGCTTTTCAGAAAATTTTATGTTACCGCTTTCTCATGATGAAGTAGTACATGGTAAAGGGCCAATTATTGACCGAATGCCTGGTGATGAATGGCAGCGTTTTGCGAATCTTCGTTTATTATACAGCTATATGTTTACGCATCCTGGAACAAAATTATTATTTATGGGTAATGAGTTTGGGCAAACGACAGAATGGAGTTTAGATAATGGTTTACAATGGGGATTACTAGAGCAAGATTTACATCGAAATTTACAAGAACTCCTTGCAGACCTAAACCAATATTATAAAAATACGCCTGCTATTTACGAAAAACAATTCTTGCCTGAGGGTTTTGAATGGGTCTCTAGTGATGACGGTGAAAATAGTATGATTGCTTATATCCGAAAAGGAGTTGAAGGCCAGAAAATACAATTAGTCGTTTGTAATTTTACGCCTGTGGTTAGAGAAAATTTCAATATTGGAGTAATAAAAGCAGGTCAATGGCGAGAAATTTTGAGTTCTGATAATAAAAAATATGGTGGTTCTGGTGTAAAAAATGAAGGGGTATTTATGACCAATGAATGGGGGACACATGATAAACCTTTTTCCTTGACTATCACTTTACCTCCATTGGCTACGGTTATTTTTGAACCAATTTATACTAGAAACGGGATAAATTTGTGAAAATTAATTTAGAAGTCAGAAGTCAGACCGTCTATTTCATAGACTGTCAGAAGTCAGATGAATCAGATTTAAATAATTGATTATTAGTGTTTTGTAGTTTTTAAATCTGACTTCTGACAGAAAAATGTAATTTTTCGGTCTGACTTCTGACCTCTTTTCAAAATCACTCTTTTATCTCGTTTGGAGTATAAAGCAAACAATTTTTTTATTTTACCAAACATTTATCTTGAAATAGCATGAATTCTAAAAATATAACAAAAGGGCATATTCTCTTTGTTGCTGCTGAAAACGACGGAATTATTGGTTGTAAGGCAGGAGGGATTGGTGATGTGGTAAGAGACTCGGCACAAGCACTTGGGCAAAAAGGGTATCAAGTAAGTGTGATTACGCCTGCCTATGGAAGATTACATTTACCTGCGGATAAGCTTGCTGATATTGAATTTGTTTTTGAAGGGCGAGTAGAAATAGGAGGATTGTACGAAATAGAAGGAAGAGTACCGAACCCTAATGTTAGGCATTATGTGCTACATAGTAGCTATATTAAGGCAGGTAATTTAAGTGGTGGCATCTATAATGATGATGGTTCGAGTCACCCTTTTTATACGGATGCTATTAAATATGCGGCTTTTGGTACTGCCGTTAGTCAATTGATTAAAGAAGATTATTTTAATAAAATAGATTGTATACATTTACATGATTGGCATGCAGCTTTTGCCTTAGTTTTACGGCAATACCATCCTGAATATCAGGCATTACAAGCAATTAGAACCGTTTTTACGATTCACAATATTGAATATCAAGGAGTCCGTCCGTTTGATTACGGCAGCTCTTCTCTTGAAAAGTGGTTTCCTAAATTAAGTTATGATACGGCCAAATTATCAGACCCTACTTATGAAGATTGTTTTAATTTAATGGCGATTGGTATTCGATTATCTGATGCTATTCAAGTAGTTTCTCCTTCCTACGCTCAAGAGGTACTATTACCTAGTAAGCGACCCGAATTTATTGGAGGGGAAGGATTGGAAAAGGATTTACAAGCAGCGAAAAACGAAGACAGATTATTTGGTATTTTGAATGGAGCAGATTATGAAAAAATTAATCCTCGGATTGACCAAGCCGAATTACAATATACCTTACTACTAGAAACTTTTAACTGGATTCAAAAATCAAGGACGCTGCATAAATCGGCGTTTCATACCAGACAATGTGCTAAATTGGTCCAACTGTTTAAACAAAAGCCATCTTTTATCCTAACTAGTGTCAGTAGATTGGTGGACCAAAAATTTTATTTTTGGAAAAATGACCCAACTTCTCTCTTAAAAATTCTAGATGTTTTAGAAGAAAAAAATGGCATATATATCTTATTGGGAAGTGGTCTTGATGTTTATGAAAATCTTTTTAGAGAAATAAGCGAACAATACGAACGCTTTATTTTTCTTAATGGCTATTCCGAAAAAATTGCGAATGCCCTTTATGCAGGTGGCACCTTATTTATGATGCCTAGTTCTTTTGAACCATGTGGCATCAGTCAATTATTATCTATGAGAGATGGACAACCTTGTTTGGTTCATGGTATTGGCGGTTTAAATGATACTATTCAACATGGCAAAACTGGTTTTCAATTTGGTGGAGATACAATGGCAGAAAAAGGAGATAATATGGTTCAAATTTTTGAAGAAGCCATTGATATGTTTTTGCAAAAACCGGAAGCTTGGGATGTAGTCAGTAAGACAGCCGCCAAGGAGAGGTTTCTCTGGGAAGATGCCGTTACCCTATATCTAAAAGAGCTTTATCAGATGGATTAATGCCTCAGAGTAGTTACAAACTATAACTCCGTCAAAGTTCCAGCAGGCAAAGTTTCTAATACTTCAATATCTGTTAAATTATATTTCCCTCGTCCTCCCGATAATTTTATCAATCCATGTGGTGCATATCCCTCCCAAGGAGCTTGGAAACGGGGTTCTTCGTCAGTGGCATTGGTGAAAAAATCCCATTGAGTGACCAAACGACTCACTTTGTCTACATACACTAAATACTTATTGTTTGGGCTTACGCCTATATTTTTAAAGGTCATCGCTAATACATCGGCATCGGCACCTGCTAGCGTCTTTTCCGTTCCTATATACTTCAACGTCACTCCTGAATCTTTTAATTTAAAAGGCATCACCAACCAATAAGTATCATTAATCCAATGTGCTTTGCCTTTCTGTGCCAGCACATTCATTCTAGGGTGGTCTACACCGATTAAAGAATCTCCTTCCATTGTTTTACCCTTCATCGTATGAACATTCATCAAAAGGCTTTTATTTTCTTTGATATAATCAATTCTAATATCTCCTGTTGTTTTGTCCCAAGTGTGTATCCGAGTACCGAAGAAATTAAATTTGATATACCGAGTCTTATCATAATTTTGACGACCACCCATTGCTGCCATAACTTCATCTGCAATGGCAATTGCTTTGGCATCGGAGTTAATGGTATCAAACCCTTCTGCTGCTGGATTGCCTTTGATGATTGCTTGTTTAGTTGTATTACACGCTATTAGTAAAAAAATGGAGAGGAAGTAAAAGGTATATTTCATAGTTAATGATATAAAGGTTAAAAGATATAAAGGTTAAAAGGTGCATAAAAAGAAGGGTGGTGTATCAACTGTAAGGCTACTTGTTGGTCGGAGGCGCTAGCCTCCTTTTATTAATCTGCCTTTGGCGGTTGTAGCGAAGGCTGCCAGACCTGTCCCGCCGAAGGGGAACTTTAGTCGGGAGGCAGCAGAATATTTAACACGAGGCAAGAGCCTCGCGCTAACCAAGCCTTACTTTTGTACATTGCCAAAAGAAGAAACAAATCTAATCAAAGTGCCCCTTGTTTTTTCAACCATTTTAGCCCTTCTCGTTTAGTTAAAGGTGCAAGATCCTTATTTTCGATAAAATCTACAACCAATTCCCAATCTGTTCTGGAATATTCTCTTAAAAACCAACCTGCTGCTTTTTGGATAAAAAATTCTTTGCTGCCTTTTAGTTGTAAAATGTATTTCAAGGCTAAGTCTATATTAGTTTGGTCTTTATATTTTAATTGAAAAATAATAGCGGTTCTTTGTAGCCATATATTTTCAGATGCCATCCATTTATTCGGATAAGTTGGGATGATTTCTGGAAAACGTTTGCCTAAAAGTCCCACCTGCCTGATTGCCAACATATCTACCGTGTCCCACCACGATTTGGTGGTAATCAATCGTTCTAATGTTCCAATGAAACTTAGGTCTACTTTTTTTATTTGTTTATCAATAAGGTCTATTGCAAAATGCTGCATTTCTCGATATTGGTCTGCCCATAATAAATCAACCAAATCGGCCAATTGGTCGAGTGTTGGCATGCCATATTCTTGAATAATTGCTTTTTGTATGGTTCTTCTCAATGGGGCTTTAATGCCATAAAAAGCAAATTTATGACGCATATATTTGGACATTGCCGCTGCCTCTTTCGGGTTTCCATGTGCTGAAAGGTGGTCAGCAATAATTTTATAGTACTCTTTTGTTGGAAGCGACATGAAAGTTAAGTTTATTTGCTGTTGGAAATTATCTTTTGACGAAGGTAATAAATCTTTGGAAAATAGAGGGGATTTAGTGGCCGTAGCAATTCAACAAAGCAAATTGAATTTGAATTTGAAATTTTATATAGCATAACTTGGCAGGGAGGATAGGACCGCGGATTAGACGGATAGAACGGATTTACACTGATTTTTTTATAGGTCGTGTTCTTTACTTGATGTAGTTTTTTTTGAATTTTGAGATTGAAATTGAGGTTGAGATTTTAAATGGCATAACTTGGCAGGGAGGATAGGACCGCGGATTAGACGGATAGAACGGATTTACACTGATTTTTTTATAGGTCGTGTTCTTTACTTGATGTAGTCTTTTTTGAATTTTGAGATTGAAGTTGAGATTGAGCTTGAGCTTTTACCTTATATTAGAGCGTCAGATTAAAAATTGATATTAATTATTTTAGAGCATGTTTAAAATTCCATCAATTGGCTACAAGTGGCAAATTTTATCTT
>CAYMSC010000393.1:0-6250 GCA_964392805.1 uncultured Saprospiraceae bacterium | reverse complement strand
AACATGCGGTTCTTCCTGTATTATTTGTTCCAGAAGCTACATCTAAATCTATTGGGTTCAATGAACCATTTGCATTAATCTGCCAAGTGGAAACCGAACCATCTTGTAAGGCTGGGAACGCTGGTGGCGCACCATCTGGCTGGAATTCTCTTGCTTCTGTTACAACTACATAATTATCTCCTACGATTTGAAAACCAATCGCTGATGGTAGGTTTCTACCTTCTGCATTTCCTCTTAAAGTAGAAGTTGCTGCCCCTGCTGGACCTGCCCCTAATGAACCATCTTCATTTACTAGATAAACGATGATTTCATCTTGATTACCATTTGCTAAACCAGCAGCTCCTGCATTAATGGATGCTGATACTAAGAAATTACCATCTGGAGAAAATTGTACTGCGGATGGTCGATTTGGTAAGTTCCTTACTGAATTATCAACAGGAACTAAGTCTCCACTATCTAATAACCAATAGCCTATCAAACTTCCTTGATGGCCCGGCTCGCCTAAATCTAAAAATGCGGCTCTAGTAATATTACTTACATAAACTAAACCTCTAATACCATCTCTGTCTACAGGCTTAAAAGCGATACTATTGGGCCCTATATCTTGTGTACTTTCTGTATCGGTTGCGGTTAATGAAAAATCAGCATTCACCCGCATAGCAGTAACAGAATTACTTCCTGCATTGACCGCTAAGACAAAACGATTATCTGGTGTTTTTGTAATTGCGTAGGCAGAAATTAATGGATCTAAACCTTCGCCACCGTCAAAATCTCCTCCATTTCCGCCTGTTGGGAAAGAACCAATTTCGGTTAAAGTACCATCTGCTGCTTGTGCATAAGCAACTACTGCGTTTGGCCCTTGTACGTTACCTGCTACTTGTCCTTCTCCATTCGTCATGGCATAAACTGCGCCTACTTGTGAATAAGCTGCTGAAAAAGGGATGACCATTAAACAAGCTAAAAAGAATGCCTTTAAGCTTGTTTTAAAGAAAGTCCGCCATAACTCGGATTCTTCTTTTTTAAAATAATGAATTGTCGGTTTTAATTTCATAATAAAATTTTAAGCTTAATAGTTTTTCAAGATTTAGTTAGATTTTAAGGAGTTGTAATTTGTGAATATGTTTTTCAAACTACGATTTACCTGATAATGTCAAACTTGATTAACTATTTTGTAAATATTAATAATAAGGTGTTATTTGATAGGTTAGGACATAACTATTCAAGCTCAACTAGTCCAGTTGAATAGTAAGTTGACCAATAATTTTCTAATTTCGAGACCTTGTAATATTTAAAAACTGTATTTTTTTAAGGATTGAATATTTTTAGTAGTTAGTAGTTAGTCAAGTTTCTATTGACTAACTACTTAAAAAGTAAAATTTTACATCAATTTACTTTAACTACCTTCATTAGTATAGTTGTTGATAAATACAGTTTGTTTCCTTTTGTATTGTTATATATTAGAATATAAGCATAGAATTTCTATTGCTTATCTATACAATTGTTGATAAACATTAATTATGTTAATGATAAAGCTTATTGTTTATTGGTTCAGAATTAAAAATCAGACATAATTGTATCACCCTCTTAGGCGGTCATTCAACCATCTAGCAGTAGTTTTGTAGTACGAATCATTGGCTTAACTAAAGGAATAAGCCTATTGAGAATTAGTGAATATAAGTACCAACTCATAATTAGTTTAAAATTTCAGGGAGGCTATTTTTTCGATAGTTTTCTTCAAAAAATCAAGTCATAGCACCGCTATGGGTTTATTTTTTGAGGGAAAATAGCGAGAAAAGAGACCGCTGAAAATTAAATGTAATTTTGTGTTGGTACTTATTTACTTTGGGCTTTTAAATAGAAATAGTAGTGTAAATGTTTATAAGTATAAGCAATTTCCTATTTTAAATATACATAGTTTAAATTCACTTATAATATTCCTATATAATAACTGATGCAAATATAAATGTATAATGTCACAGAAAGATCACAGAAAGATAAAATATTGTCTATGAGTTCTTATATAAAAGTAAATACTGCTTTTTCAGCAAAAAAGTAATATGGCAGACATATATTAGATTGAGCCGCATTACTTAGGGGCGAGGCAATAAATAAGCTACCAGAAATGACGAGGTTGTTTTTTCTTTTAGCAAGGCAAAACTTTCCAGCATAGTCTTTTTACGTTGGAAAATTTTAATCTCGTGATAGCTATCGGGACTAAAAGGAAAAACAATCTGTCAGGCTAGTAGGTTATTTTTTTCCTGGTTTCTTACTTAGTAACGGCAAAACAATAACTTGAACATCTAGGACGGCTTCTTTTGCTCCTATTTTCACTTTAAAATCGGTCATAGTATCAACAATACTCCCTCTTTTAAAGAAAAACTAGAACCAAAATAAGCTCGTCCAGATGACCAACTTATTATTTCGTCGTTACTTAAGTTCTTTTATGGCTATTCAGAATTGAGCTGTATCGTGCAGGAAATAGAAATAAATCATTAAAAATCATTAGTTTTTGTCGTTTTAACAAATTTATTCGAGATGATTGTAAGATTGTGTAGTTGTCTGTGTCCTAACAAGCAATCATTTAAAATTCACAACTACTTGCCAAAATCTGTACCTAATATTGGGAAATCATAAAATCTATTTATAACAAAAAAAGAGCAATTGATAAATCAATTGCTCTTTTTTATTGCTTCTATCTTATAAAAGAAGCAGCTTTATTTATTCTAATTAATAAAACTTAGACCGTAAATCTTCTACCTCTGCATTCTTTTTCATTGCCTGCATTAAGCGGGAAGTGATTTGAGTTTGAGCCGTAGAAGAACTATTTTTTCTTAGCTGTGGAATATTCATTGCTGCTCCAACAGCAGGCTTATTATTTAATTTGACTATATAGACGCCACTATTTCCAACAATCGGTTGAGAAACGCTATTTACGTCCATATTGAAAGCAGATGCAATGACTTTAGGTTCATTTCCTAAGCCTTGTACAAAAGACGCATCAAAAGTAACATCAGCAGCATTCTCTACCTCTGAATCAAATTGACTAGCAATTGAATTTAAATCACTTCCAGTGATTTTTGCTTTCAAAGCTTCGCCTTTCTTTTGATTTCTAACCAATGCTTCAATTTCATCTTTTATGCTTGCTACGGTAGGTATCCCTGCATCCTGAACATTTGTCAAAGCAGCTACTACATATTTGTTAGTATATAATTCAACTGGATCTTGGAAAGAATAAACACTTGGTGAAACACCTCCAACATCTGAGTTTCCATCATAAGCAAATTTTACAATATCTCTAGCATCTGTACCACTTCCCAAAGTTCCTACTGCAAAATCATTAGCTTTTAAAGCACCCGAAGATTCAATAGATAAAGTACCGCTCTGAGCTACTGCTGCTTGCATCGCTTCTAAAGTTCTATTCTTAGATAAAAACTCATTTGCTTTTTCAAACATCGCACTTTGCGTATCTTCACTAGGGGTAATAACTTGAGGAATAATCGCAATCTTCACTCTTTCTGTTGTTGCTCTTGAGCGACTAATTGGTTCAATCAAGTGAACTCCGTAAGCCGTTCTAGCCTTATATAATTGTCCAAAACGACCATTTAACATGACATCTTGGTACTCCGGTACAAATTGATTGACAGGAATCTTCTCATACAAACCACCTTTATCCGCACTTCCTTGGTCTTGACTTAATGCTTTTGCCAATTCCTCAAAATCTCCTCCTGCCTCAATTACTGATTTGATACTATCAATCTTAGCATCTGCTGCTGCAAAACTTGCTGGATCCGTTGCATTGATTAAGATATGACGAGTGGTAGAAGAATCCGCTAAGCTGCTTCTTTCCATTACCTTCAAAATTTGGTAAGCTTTTCCTTCTAAATAAGGACCATATACTTGACCAACTTCTGTATTAAATACAGCTTCTTGAATCCCCACAGGTAATTCCTCTTTGCCTAACCAAGCTGGATTAATTTGACCGTAATTATTTTCTACAAAAATCGTATCGTTAGACAATGGATTTTCAAATCCTGCAATTAAACCAGATAATTGGTCTCTATAAATCGCAGAATCTCCAGAAGTTGCAATAACATCAAAAGAAACATAATCTACTCTTCGGGTCTCTTCATCCTGCATATAAGTGCCTTTGTTGGCAGCTAAGTAGCTAGAAAAATCCGCATCTGTTAATTCAATTTCGCTATCGTCCACTTCTGCAAATGGCACCTTTACAAAATCAAAGGCAATACGTTGTGTTTGGTCGCCATAAGTTTGTTCAACCATCCAAGTTGGCGTGTATAAACCCTTACCTACCATCGTATTCAACTTAGATTGTAATCTATCCTTGATAATTTCTTTTTCCTGATGCGCCCAAAACCGCTTCTGTTCAGGCAGAATGGTGCCATCTTGAATTTGCTGACGAAATTGATTTAATGAATTCACATCAACTTGACCAGTTTGAGGATTTCTGAAACGATTGACAATAACAGGGCTTTTGTTTGCACCAAATTGTAAATCAATCAATTCATCTCTACTCACGCTCAAACCTAAGGCATCTGCTTGTTTAGAAACAATTGCTTCTTCTACAAAGTAGTTCCACAATTGGCTTCGTCTAGCAAATACGTCTGCTGAGCTACCAGAATAAAGCATATTCTCTACGCCTTGAAATTCGTTCCAATCAACCGTTTTCCCTTCAACCTTTCCCATTGCTAAAGAAGTAACTCCGCCTCCTCTATTTCCAGCAGAAGTCATATCCATAATGATGAATGCTGCCAATGCGAAACCAATGACGACGATTAATAGCCAGCTATTTTTCCGAATCGTTCCTATAAGTGCCATCTGTCTATATCAATTTTTGTAATTAGTTATAAACGAAAAAGTTTTTTCGTCGTTTTAAATCTGTTTCTACTCGAAACGTTTGTTTTTTTAGCTACTCTTCTATTTATATTTCCTATATTTAATTTCTTAACAAATACTTTTAAGTCTTGATAATCAATCAAATAGAACTATTTCAAAATAATATTTTTTAGTTTAAAATCATTACTTTTCAAAAGTTCTGCAAATTTAAGGGTATTCCGTCGTAAAATCAATTATATGGTGATTAGTCATTAGTAATTAGTATTACATTTTCGCCACCAATTTAAAGACTTCCTTGGGATTCATCCACAAAATAGTTGGTAATTTTTTAGTTGTAACCAATTGATTAGAACAATTGCAAGCTGCTAATTGCTTACTGTCGAATGCACTAGTCTACCAATTCTCGACAAGCACGATATAAATCTTTCCAATCTTTTCGGTCCTTCACTACTGTTTCTAAATACTCTATCCAAACGGTTTTATCTTGAACAGGGTCTTTAATAATTGCCCCTGTAATACCCGCTGCCAAATCTGCGGCTTTTAATTCGCCATCTCCAAAATGCGTCGCTAAAGCTTGCCCACTATTAATAACGGAAATTGCTTCTGCTGTACTTAACGTACTGCTCGGAGATTTTATTTTTGTTCGATTATCTTCGGTCTTTCCAGTACGCAATTCTCTAAAAATGGTTACTAAGCGTTGGATTTCTTTCACGGGTGTAGGCGAACTTGGCATATCTAAGGCCTTTCCCAGTTTTTCTACCCTATTTTTTACTATATTTACTTCTTCTTCTAATTCCGCTGGTAATGGTAAAACTATCGTATTAAATCTTCGTCTTAAAGCACTCGATAGTTCATTCACTCCTTTATCTCTATCGTTTGCCGTAGCAATGACATTAAATCCTTTTTGCGCCTGTACCTCTGTATTCAATTCTGGAATCGGTAATAGTTTTTCTGATAATAAAGTAATCAACGTATCCTGCACATCTGAAGGAATTCTCGTTAATTCTTCGATTCTAGCAATTTGCCCTTTTTGCATGGCTGTCATCATCGGACTTGCTACCATCGCACCTTCGGATGGTCCTTCTGCAATTAGTTTAGCATAATTCCAACCATAACGTAGACTTTCTTCACTCATGCCTGCTGTTCCTTGTACTAACAAAGTAGAATCACCAGAAATGGCTGCTGCCAAATGTTCTGACACCCATGTTTTTCCTGTTCCCGGAATTCCCATCAACATCAATGCTCTATCCGTCACTAATGTAGCTACCGCTACTTCTATTAATCTTTTATTGCCAAAATATTTAGGTTCTATTTCTGTCCCATCATCTAACTTTCCACCCATGATATAAGTCACTACCGCCCAAGGGGACATCGCCCAATTTTTAGGCACTTGTCG
>CAYMSC010000392.1:0-6265 GCA_964392805.1 uncultured Saprospiraceae bacterium | reverse complement strand
CCCTAAAAATGGAATGTGCGCTCGACCACCCCAAGCACCAGGAAGGATACCTACATTTTTACAAACCAAATCTGGATTACCGATATAAAAAGTACGAGTGAGGTTAAACTGTTTTTTCAAAAAACGGGCTAAGTCTTTTAATTTGATTTCGGGTAATACACAGACATTTTCTCGGCTGTTGTCTAAATAATCTTGCCAACCTGCATCTTGCAAAAAGCCATGCAAAATGCCATCGGGACGATAGGTATGCCAATAATCATGGAATCGCCAAACGACGATATTATGCTTTTCTAAAAGGGCTTTTTTGTATTGATATACAGGGTCTTTTTCCAACCAATCCGTTTCGTCCAAATGATTATAAAAAGTAGGTTCGTGGGTGATAATAAAATTGGCACCTAACCATGCGGCTTGTTCTATGACTTCTACGGTTGCTAGGAAAGTGGAAACAATTCCTTTTACAGCTTGAGTAGCATCTCCAATTTTTACAATATCTACCGTTTCTTCTTTCTTGCCACCAGGGATTTTAGCGATCATCAAATCTATCACTTCTTGAATGGTCCAATCTTTGGTCACTTTTTGATTTTGGCCGATTTGATTGGTGGTCGCACAGGCTAATAATGGGGTGCTTGCTAAGGTGGTCATGGTCAAAGCGGTGCTAGTGCTTTTTAAAAAATTTCTTCTGGGTAGGTTTTTCTTTTTCATGATGTTTTGATTTTTGTTATAGATATTCAGCTAAAAAATTGATATTTTAAAATAAAATCTAATATCTGTGACCCTTTAATAATCCGTGGCAAATATTTCTCCCACGGATTATTAAAGGACCACAGATATTAAGTGTTCAATTTTTTATCGAAAATTAATCCGTCTCCCATTTTTGAAAACATATTTTATGGCACTTACATTACGGATGTCTTCTAATGGATTGGTGTCTAAAACGATAATGTCTGCTCGCTTTCCAATTTCTAAAGTCCCTATTTTATTTTCTTGACCTATCATTTCAGCATTGATTAAAGTTACTGCTTTTAGCACTTCTATTGGCGACATTCCAACTTGATTGACCAATAGTTCCATTTCTTTGACCAATGGAATCGGTGTCGGAAAATCATTTACGCCTTTATCTGTCCCAACACCAATTTTGACATCGTTTTCATAAGCCAATTTTGTTAAGGCGACCCCTTGCTGAAAAATAGTGGTATCAAATCTTTCGTGCTGATAAATCGCTAAGGTGGCATCTAAAATAGTGCCTTTGGCTTGCATGGTGGTCACTAGGTTTTTAAAAACAGAGGTATTTGCATCAAAATTGGCTTGTTTGGCATATCGGTCTTTGGCGGAAGTGGGTAGATAATCCAAGCCTTCCCAAGCTAATAAAGTGGCATGAGAAACGACATCTACCCCTGCCTTGACAATCGCTAAAGGTTTCGCAGGAAAAACGGTGGCATGACTCCATACTTTTATATTTTGTTGGTGGGCTTCGGTTACTATTTTTTCAATGACTGCTGCATCCAAATCAGCGTAGATTTTTATACCGCTGGCACTTGTTCCTTTGGCTTCGGCTACTGCCAATTTCATATCGGTGTTTAGGTCTACTGCTTTCATCCAAGGACAATTGCCTGGCATTGCCCCTTTAGCAGAGGAATGGGTGCGAGGGTCATCAAAAAAAGTGTTGCCTGCCATTAGTGCGGAGTAGTAAATATTTGGTGACGGCATTTCATTTAAGGCGGCGTTGCGGGCTAGAAAGCCTAGAAATCGAGTATCTCCTGCCATATCTCTGACGGAAGTCACTCCGTTTTTAAGTAAATGTGCTAAGCGTTTTTTGGTGTCTTCTAAATTATCCCCACCACTTGGCGAAGTGCCAAAATGCACATGGGCATCTATTAGCCCGGGCATAATGAATTTATCGGTCAAGTCATAGATAATTGCACCTTTCGGTGGAAGGATGGATTGTTCATAACTGACTTTTTCTATCTGATTGTCTTTTATTAAAATAGCTCCTTTTTTAGCATCATTGCTTACACAATCAATGATGAAGGCATTTTTTAATAGGATAAAAACAGGTTGGGCTTCCTTATTTTGTGCAAGTATTCCTGTTGAAAAAGAGATAATGCTTATTAGTAGTATTGTGATTTTTTTCATATTTTTTGATTGACTAGTGCTAAATAAAGGGATACAAATATAAAAATGAACTTATTCCTCTTTGCAAAGGTATAACTTAGTAGCAACGGATTAAGTTAGCAACGGATTTTTGTGAACCTTAAATTTCAGTCAAACTTTAAGGTGTCACAACTTTCTGTCGATAAAGGTGTCACAAGATTACAGCGCAAGACATTTATTTGGCTGACTCTATATAATAATTTGATTATCAGCAATTTGAAACTGCCAAATAAATTTGGCGTTTACGAAAAACGTATTAACGGTCTGCCTGTAAAGGCTTTACTACCAATTAATTTGAGTTCATTATTTAAAATATTAATAGTCGTTTTTTAAAACAACTTTAATTAAATTTGACTTAATAAACACTATTAAAAATTATATTTGACTTTTTTAAAACAAAAAAATATCAAATTGACTATTTTTGAAATCAATCAATAATCTTATATCTAAAAATCACCAACCATGATAAAATCAGCCGTCAAAAAAGACCTCACTCAAACATATATTGATAGAGAAGACAAATACGGAGCGCATAATTATCACCCACTTCCAGTAGTTTTGGAAACTGCCAAGGGCGCTTCTATTTGGGACGTGAATGGCAAACATTATTATGACTTTTTATCTGCCTATTCTGCGGTCAATCAAGGACATTGCCATCCTAGAATTATTGGGGCCTTGAATAAGCAAGCCGCTAAATTGACCTTGACTTCCAGAGCTTTTCACAATAATTTGTTAGGTGAATACGAAGAATACGTGACTAACTTATTTGGATACGATAAGGTGTTGCCGATGAATTCTGGTGTGGAAGCGGTAGAGACGGCGATGAAATTATGTAGAAAATGGGCCTATAAAGTAAAAGGAGTGCCTCAAAATCAAGCGACGATAATTTTTGCGACGAATAATTTTCACGGTCGAACACTATCCGTAGTTTCTGCTTCCAACGACCCTGATGCACGGGATGATTTTGGTCCTTATATGGAAGGGATACAGTCTGTTTTATATAATGATTTGGATGCGTTGGAAGATATATTGAAGCGGAATAAAAATGTAGCTGCTTTTATCGTAGAACCGATTCAAGGGGAAGCAGGAGTGGTTGTTCCTGATGCCAATTATTTAACAGGGGTACAAGCTCTTTGCAAAAGATATAATGTGCTGTTTGTAGCGGATGAAATCCAAACGGGTATTGCTCGAACAGGAAAAATGTTGGCGGTTTGTGGCAATTGTGATTGTGGTAAAAAATGTGAAGCAAATTACGAGGCTCGTCCTGATGTGCTAATTTTAGGAAAAGCATTGTCTGGCGGTGTATTCCCTGTTTCTGCGGTTTTAGCCAATGATGAAATTATGTTGACGATTAAGCCAGGCGAACATGGTTCTACTTTTGGTGGAAATCCTTTGGCATGTGCTGTAGCAATGGAAGCATTGCAAGTCGTAATTGATGAAGACTTGGCGGCTAAGTCCGAAGTATTGGGTCAACGATTACGTGATGGTTTAAATAAAATTGCTGAAAAAAATTCCTTAATCAAACTAGTCAGAGGAAAAGGCTTGTTAAATGCGATTGTGATTAATACCTCCGAAGATTCTGGCTTAGCTTGGGATATTTGCCTAAAATTTAGAGACAATGGTTTATTGGCTAAACCTACGCACGGAAATAAAATTCGTTTTGCTCCTCCCCTAGTCATCACAGCCGAACAAATTGACGAATGTGTAGATATTATTGACCGCTCTCTTGAAGCATTTAGAATAGCGTGAAATAGGGGTTAGAGGTATAGGGGTGAAATTTGCACCCTTATATTAAAGTTGATTGGTTCTGAGAAAATTATCCATCTTATCAGCAATAGGAATCATAAATCTGTCACAGACAAAATTAGATAGATTTATGATTTTTTGCCCGCTCAAAAATTAGGGAACTTTATCTCAAATTCTGAACAGCCTACCTTTAAACCCCTATACCTCTAAACTTCTATACCTTTCAACCTCTCAACCTTTTCCATGAAAAAATCAATTAAAATTATCAAAAATCGTTCTGATATTGGCGCAGGTACGCGTGGTGCAGATATGGGGATTGATGCGATAGAAATTGCGGCGATTAATCAAGGGAATAATTACTTTAACAGGTATGAATACGAAGATGTAGAAACCCATAATGAGAGTATTTATAACATGGTCAAAAATTCTTTTGGTAAAAGGATTGAGCATGTAATGGAACAATGTCTGCGAGTGTCTCATGTGGTCGAAAAGAATATCAAGAGCCGCAATTTTCCTATTGTTTTATCGGGCGACCATTCTTCTGCTTTGGGGACTATTAGTGGTATTAAAGATGCCCGTCCCGACCTTCGATTAGGGGTTATTTGGATTGATGCCCACGCAGACTTACACTCTCCTTATACTTCTCCTTCTGGCAATATTCATGGGATGCCTTTGGCGGCAGCGATTGGCGAGGATAATTTGTCTGACCAAATCAATGAAATTAGTAAAGAGACCAAATATTTCTGGGAAGAAATTAAAAATACGGGCATTAATGGGCCTAAAATTTTACCCGAAGATATTATCTTTTTTGGGGTAAGAGATACGGAAGGCCCCGAAGATAACCTAATAAAAAAATATGGAATCAAAAATTATAAGGTGGCGGAAGTTCGACATCGAGGATTGGAAATTTGTGTGGCAGAGGCATTGGAAAAACTCACCGATTGCGACCATATTTATATCTCTTTTGATGTGGATAGTTTGGATTGTGATATGATTTCTTACGGGACGGGAACACCTGTTCCAAAAGGCTTTGACCAATATGAAGTAATCAATATTATTGACCAAGTTATACAATCTAAAAAATTGACTTGTATTGAATTGGTGGAAGTCAACCCCCTACTTGATTTTAAGGGTAATAAAATGGCAGAAACGGCTTTTGAAGTCTTAGATGCCATAACCGAAACGGTCAAAAAAACGTACCTACCTAATCCCATTTCGGATACCCAATTGACGGATACTATTTTGATGGTTCGCCCTGCTAATTTTGGATTTAATACCGATACCGCAGAAAATAATACTTTCCAAATTGATGATAAAAGCCTAAGCAAAAGCAAAATCAAATCTGCTGCGATTAAAGAATTTGACCGATTCGTAAAAAAACTACAAGTTGCTGGTATTCAAGTGCATGTGCATCAGGAACATGCAGATGCGATTAGTACAGATTCTGTTTTTCCAAACAATTGGTTTAGTTGTCACGGAGAAGGATTATTGGTCACTTACCCCATGTTTTCCACCATTCGTAGAAGTGAACGGCAATCTTCCATTATTGATGAACTCAATCAACAATATCATATCAAAACCCATATCAAATTAGAAAAATGGGAAAAAAATGAACAGTATTTAGAAGGAACAGGAAGTATGATTTTAGACCGACATCATAAGCTTGTTTATGCCTGTCGCTCCCTTCGGACCAACGAGGAATTATTAGACCAATTTTGCTATTTTATGGTGTATGACAAAGTGCTTTTTGATGCAGTTGATGCTGATGGAATTCCAATTTATCATACCAATGTGATGATGGCAGTAGGAACTACTTTTGTCGTGATATGCTTGGATTCTATTAAAGATACAACTCAACGAGCAACAGTCGTTAACTCTTTT
Organism: uncultured Saprospiraceae bacterium; assembly: GCA_964392805.1. Taxonomy (GTDB): domain Bacteria; phylum Bacteroidota; class Bacteroidia; order Chitinophagales; family Saprospiraceae; genus JAFMDF01. Next base: position 487 of record CAYMSC010000392.1, on the reverse strand, counting down.
GAAGCAACTGGTAAGGAAATCATTGAAATTACGCTTAAACAGATGGGCGAATTTGCAGGAAATATGCTGCAAGTCAAAAATACAGAAGGCGCCCATTTTTTAATCATGTCTACTCGTGCTTATAAAGCATTGACTAAAACGCAAATTGAATTAATCAAAAAACATACAAAGATTTTGCATAGTGATTTGAAGGTCATTGAGACTTATGGTGGTGGGAGTGCAAGATGTATGATGGCAGAAGTCTTTTTGCCCGAAAAGGTATAATCTAACCAATTATATACTAGATAGGTCATAACCTAACTAAGTAAAACCACTTAGGGCATGTCTGATTTCAGTACATGCCCTTTTTTAACATGGTAAGCGGCAAAAAATAACCTACCCAACTAGATAAGATTTGACAAGTTTGGCTACCGTTTTTCTATCCATTGCTTCATTTTATTTAATGCTTTCTTTGAAAATGTTTCTTGATTAAAGTAGACACTTTCAA
>CAYMSC010000391.1:4463-6274 GCA_964392805.1 uncultured Saprospiraceae bacterium | reverse complement strand
TTTGACGAAAGTGGTAGAATTTGGGCAGTAGAAATGACAGGCTATATGCGAGATGTGGATGGCTCAGATGAATACGAACCTGATGGAAAAATCTCAATTTTAGAAGATACGGATGATGATGGTATCATGGATAAAAAAACCGTCTTTTTGGACGAGTTGGTTTTGCCCAGAGCGATAGAATTAGTGAATGGAGGTTTATTATATGCTGAACCACCCAATTTATGGTGGGTGTCTATTGAAAATGACCAACCGGGAGAACGACAATTAGTAGATTCTTTATACTCCGTTGGTGGCAATGTCGAACATGCGCCAAATGGTTTATTATATAATATTGATAATTGGATTTATAGTGCCAAAAGTGACCGTCGTTACCGTTTTAAAAATGGACAATGGGAAATGACCCCCACACCCAATAGAGGACAATGGGGTATCAGTAATGATGATGCAGGTCGACTGTACTATAATAATAATAGCAATCCTATTTTTGGAGATTTTGTCCCTTCTAATCAAGTGAATGCGAATCCTTTTTTGCATAGCAAAAAAATTGAAAAACAAAATTTATCTAAATCTCGCCGCTTCTATCCTGCCCATCCAACGCTTATTAATAGAGGGTATAGCAATGGTTCTTTTGATGAAAATGGCAGAGTCAAAACCTTCACATCGGCTTGTACCCCACATATTTACAGAGGTAGTCAATTTAGAAATGATTATTACCAACAAGCCTTTGTTTGTGGGCCAGAGGGCAATTTGGTCAAACGCTATGAATTGGAACATGAAAGTGGTAAAATTACTGCAAAGGCAACGAGTGAAGGGCATGAATTTCTAGTGTCGATGGACGAAACCTTCCGCCCAGTAAACCTGAATAATGGACCAGATGGTGCCATGTATATAGTCGATATGCGAAAAGCAGTCATCCAACATAGTGCCTATATGACCAGTTATTTAAAAGAACTAATTCTGGAGAATAAAATGGATACGCTACCACTTGGTGGGCGTATTTTCAGAGTCGCCGATAGTACAAATGTAGTTAAGCCCATTCCTAATCTTAGTGATTTATCGCTTGCTGATTGGGTCCCTTTTTTAGACTCCGAAAATGCTTGGCACCGAACAGTTGCTCAGAAAAATCTGGTCTTTGGTAATGATAAAGCTTTAATACCCCCTATCACCAAATTAGCCCAATCTGCTAAACAGTCACAAGGCCAAATTCAGGCACTTTGGACCTTAGCAGGAATGGGGGCAATTACGCCTGAATTATTAGCGACTATTCCTACTGATAATCCAACCGTTCTTTCCCAACTTATTTTAGTCGCTAAAACGATTTTAACTAAAGCCAATGCTTTGGAATTAGCGCCAATTTTCACAAAAGCTTTAGATGCTAAAAACTATGATAATCACTTGCAATTAGCCCATACGATTGGTTTAGTGGAAAATAAGTCTTGGCTTATTTTGGCTCAAATGTATGCAGATGACCCCATTATGTCAGAAGCCCTAGTAAGTAGTATTGGTGGAAAAGAAGCAGCCGTTTTGCCTATTATGCAGCAATTTAAAGCGGAAAGCTATATCAATACTTTGTTGTCCGAAACGATTGACAATAAAGCAAATGATAACCGAAAAGAATTAATCGCAAGTACGAGCGACCAAACAGATAATAGAACGAGAGGCTTTGAATTATACCAAACTTATTGCGGTACTTGTCATGGCAATGATGGAAAAGGGCTTGAAAACTTAGCTCCCCCACTTTATCAATCGGAATATGTGGATGGTCCGCCAGAACATATTGCTTTGGTGATACTCAATGGATTGCAAGGACC
>CAYMSC010000391.1:0-4363 GCA_964392805.1 uncultured Saprospiraceae bacterium | reverse complement strand
ATCAAAACATGAATCAAAACGACGAAATATTCCAAAAAGCACAATCCAGTGGTTTCTTCGGAAAACTGCTTTATTATACTCGATTAAGTGGGCCAGGATGGGTACAAGCGGCGGTCACTTTGGGTGGCGGCACCTTGGTTGGCGCACTATATTTAGGGGTTGTTGGAGGCTATCAATTTTTATGGTTACAACCTTTGGCGATGCTTTGTGGTATTATCATGCTATCCGCCATTAGCTATGTAACCTTAAGTAAAGATAAGATAGAAGACCGCCCGTTTGAATTAGCAAAAAAACACATTTCGCCAATGTTGGCTTGGGGCTGGTTGATAGCAACAGTTATCGCCGATGTTGTCTTTTGTGCCGCCCAATTTGCTCTCGGAGCAGATGCCATTCAAGGTAATTTGGGCGGTGCAAACTTGCCACCATTCCTAATCACAGGCGGCTTATTTATAGTTGCATTCTATTTGATTTGGCTCTTTTCTGGCGAAGGAAAAGCTTCTAAAATTATAGATAATATCATCAAAATTCTGGTTGCCATTATTGTATTGGCTTTTATGGGAGTGGTCGTTACGCTTATGTTGAATAATGCCATTAATTGGGGGGAGTTATTCGGTGGATTAATTCCTGATTTTTCTGCACTGTTCCGACCTACGGATAGTTACACGCCTAGTATTGCAGCGGCAGGTGAATACGGTGGCTTTTGGAATACCTACATTGCGGATAGCCAACGAAATATTATTATCGGTGCTTTCGGAACGGCTGTTGGTATCAACATGACCTTCCTCCTCCCCTATTCATTGATGAAAAAAGGATGGGGAAAAAAGCATAGAGAACTCTCTCGTTTTGATTTAGCTTTAGGTCTATTGATTCCTTTTATTTTAGGGGCTTCCGCCTTAATTATTTCTACCGCATCTCAATTTCATGCTAAAAAAGATGGGATTGTAAGTGAAGGAGCGTATAACCAGGTGTTAGATGCTCGTTTGAAAGCCGAATATGCAGATTTTGCAGATTTTGATGATAATAAAGTGGCACAGATTAGACAAGCTGCGCCACAAGTAGACAAGGATTTATCGGTAATGTTAGCCAAGCGGAATGCCAATGATTTAGCCAATGCTTTAAGACCCTTTCTGGGTAATTGGTCGCAGCTCATTTTTGGTATTGGTATTTTGGCAATGGCACTTAGTACCATGCTCGTCCACATGATGATGAATGGCTATGCTATTAGTGAAGCATTCGGTCAACCAGGTCAACGAAAGCTCTTTTTAATTGGAGCGGCAATGCCTGCTATTGCTGGTTTTTTCTCTCCTTTACTCTGGAATGGCGCTGCAAAAACGGCTTTGGCAGTCCCTGCTTCGGTTATAGCAACTACCCTTTTACCCATCGCTTATTTAATCTTTTTATTATTAATGAATTCTAAAAAAGCGTTGGGTAAGGAATTGCCAAAAAATAGAATATTGGTCAATATTTTAATGATTGGTGCTACTGGAATTGCTACCTTTGCCTCTATTTGGGCATTATTGGGAAAATATCAAAGTACGAATGTTTATGACCATCAATTTGGATTGGTAGGATTGATAGGTTTGCCGATTTTGGCTTTGATTGGGATTGTTAGTTTTATGCGGAAAGAGGCGAGTTGAAATGATGAACAAGGGCTGTACGAAGTTTCTAATAAGGTAGGATTCAACGCGGATTAGGCGGTTTCTGTATTCGATTTGCTCTAGGTCGTGTGCTTCTTTGCATAGATTATTATTATTGTTTTCCCTAATTTAATAGATAATCATTTAAAAGCTATGCAAACAATAATCTACCTAAAAGTGAACACGACCTAGAGCAAATCTAGCACAGAAACCGTTCTATCCGTCTAATCCGCGTTGAATCCTATCTAGTCAAACGTTGTAGATTATTTTTGCTAAACACCTAATTTTCTAATTGGTACATCGTGTACCGTGAACCGTTACTATGCAAACATTCGGAATTATAGGAGGTGGTATGATTGCCAATTTTCACGCCCAAGCCATCCAAGCGATGGAAGGTGGTCAATTGGGTGGCATCTATGCACGAAATCCAGAGAAGGCAGCCGCTTTAGCGGAAAAATATAATTGTAAAGGATATCACAATTTATCAGACTTATTAGCTGATAAAACCATTGATATAGTGACAATTGCCACACCTTCGGGTGCGCATTTAGAACCAACGATTGCCGCTGCTAAAGCAGGAAAACACGTCGTTTGTGAAAAACCTTTGGAGGTCACCCCTGCAAGAATTGAGCAAATGATAGCTATTTGTGCTGAACAAAATGTCGTGTTGGCAGGTATCTTTAATAGGCGATTTAATTGGGCGATGCAAAGCTTTAAAAAAGCCATCGACGAGGGCAGATTTGGAAAACTGACCCTTTGTGATGCTTACGTCAAATGGTATCGAACACAGGAATATTATGATTCGGGTGCATGGCGAGGAACTTGGCAATTAGACGGTGGTGGGGCATTGATGAATCAATCTATTCATACCATCGACCAATTACTTTATTTGGCAGGACCTGTCAAATGCTTATCGGCATCGACCACTTGCTTGATACACGAAGGCATCGAAGTAGAAGATACTGCCGTAGCTATTTTAGAATTTGAAAATGGGGCAAGAGGGGTAATTCAAGGAGCGACTTCCTGCTGGTCTTCGAGTGGGCATCCTGCGGAAGTGCAAATTTGCGGAAGTGAAGGTTCTGTCTTTATGAGTGATGAATCTTTTAGAGTATGGGACTTTAAAACGCCTACATCTGATGATGATTTTGTTAAAAATAATTTGATGGAAGGAGCGGATGTTGGACTTGGAGCGAATGACCCGTCCGCCATTAATTTTAATGGCCACTTACGTAATTTTGAAGATGTGGTCAAGGCGATAGAATCAGGCAGCCCCCCTTTAGTTACAGGAGAAGAAGGCTTAAAAGTAGTACAAGTGATTGATGCAATTTATCGAAGTGCAAAAGCAGATGGACAATGGATAGCGCTATAATTGTATCTACCCCTATACCTTTAAACCCTTATACCTCTATACCTTTACACCTTAAAAATGAAATTAACAGGATTTACAGACGAAGCTGCCAGCGACTTAGCTGGTCAAATAAAGGTCACTAAAGCCTTGGGTTGGAAATATCTCTCTGCCCGCATGATTGATGGGACTAATATCCATGACCTATCGGAAGAAGCATTCAAGCAAGTTTGCGAGACCCTAGAAAAGGCGGATATTAAAGTAGCTGAATTTGGCACCATGATTGGCAGTTGGGCTAAAACAATTGACTCTGATTGGGCATTGACTTTAGCAGAAATTGACCGATGTATTCCACGAATGCAACAATTGGGTGTACAATATGCAAGGGTGATGTCTTATGGGCAATGTGATTGGGGCAGCGACCAACAGGAACAAGAACGTTTCAGACGGTTACGAGAAATCCACGCTCGATTTGCGGATGCAGGATTAACCGCCGTCCATGAAAACTGCATGAATTGGGGTGGCTTTTCAGCAGACCATACTTTGCGTTTATTAGAAGAAGTACCTGGGTTAAAATTGGTTTTTGATACAGGTAACCCTGTTTTCCAAAGAGACCGCTCTAAGCCTCTGCCCTACCCCTGGCAAAATGCTTTAGAATTTTACCATAAGGTCAAACACGCTATTGCTCATGTGCATATTAAAGATGGCATTATGCACAAAGCACAAGGCGAACCTGAATATACTTTTGCTGGCGAAGGGCAAGGACACACCAAAGCAATTGTAGCAGATTTATTAGCGAATGATTATGATGGGTTTATTGCGATAGAACCGCATATTGGAAAAGTATTCCACGTTGCAGAAGCTGCGCAAGAAAGCAATCCTAATCGAGAATATGATTTGTATTTGGAGTATGGACAGCGATTTGAAAAACTGGTGGCGAGTGTTTAGCAGCGAATAAGGCAGTTTCTTGAACCACAAAAGATGCAAAAGGACACAAAAGAAAGGCACAAAAGTATTTTTTTCATCCCTACAAGGAATCCTATTTTCTGTAAAAAATAAACCCCTCACTTTTTACAAAGGAGAGGTTTTATTAATTATAATCGGGTGATTCTTTATTTTAATGGTGTATCAAATGTAAGGCTACTTGTTGGTGCGAGGCTCTAACCTCGTTCCTTTATTTTTCCACCTCTGGCGAATGTAACTATTGCTGCCAGACCTGTCCGCCGAATGGGAACTTTAGTCGGGAGGCAGTGGAATATTTAACACAAGGCTAGTGGTATCATTTATAACTGATGTTACGCACAAGCACCAAAGGTGCGACATATATTAGAGCATGTTTAAATTTTCATGATTGAGCGAAAGTGAGCAAATTTAATTTTGT
>CAYMSC010000390.1:0-6277 GCA_964392805.1 uncultured Saprospiraceae bacterium | reverse complement strand
AAATAGGATCAAAAGAAGCCGTCCTAGATGTTCAAGTTATTGTTTCGTCGTTACTAAGACCACGCATTTTTGATAAAGCGCAACCAATTTTTACTCAAAATATTTTCAATATCGCTTGCTTTATATCCTCTCTTTCGCAATAAGTTGGGCAGTATCTGCATATCAGCAATGGTCGTTAAATCATATGGTGCTTGTTCGTTACCAAATCCACCATCTAAATCCGTACCAATCCCGATGTGTAGACTATTGCCAGCCAATTGGCAAATATGGTCATAATTATCTACTAATTTTTCTAAAGTAACTGCTTTTGATTGAGGAGTAGATTGCCCTCTCACCCAATTTGGGACCAACATCCACGCATCCAACACTCCTCCAATAACCGCACCACGATTAATCAATTCTTTTAATTGCTCATCAGAAAATTGGCGATTATGATGGACCAAACTTCTGCAATTAGAATGACTTGCCCAAACAGGACCATTAAAATGCTTCATGGCTTCCCAAAAGCTTTCATCACAAAGATGAGTCGCATCTAAAATAATATTTAAACGCTCCATTTCTTTTAATAATTCCTTTCCTTTTTGACCAATACCTCCTGTCGAGTCGGTACCAAAAGCATAAGTGCCTGGCCCATAATGTGCAGGACCTAAAGCACGTAAACCATTGGCATAAGCTTTTTCCAAATAGGACAAATTAACGATAGAATCAGCTCCTTCTAAACTTAGAACATAACCAATTGCTTCTTGGTTCTTATTTGTTGCTTGTTCCCAGTCATTCAAATGTGTCACTAATGATTCCCAATTGGTAATTGCCTTGAGTTCGCCAGCATCTTCCATTGCTCGATACCACGCCAATTGCCCTTGGGTTTGTGCCCAAGCTTGTTCGGGCGAATGCCAACCAGTCAAAGTATTCGATTTTTTGACATATCGAGCAATCAAAGTAGCTACACAAAGCCCAATATTTCCTTTGCGCATCTCGGCAAAATTAACCATGCTATTGCCTCTATCGGGTTTATCCGTTAAATGTTGTTCTCTTTGATTAATATCAAAAAGGGGTTGGCGAAGGTCTCGATTCCATTCCAAGGCATTCATGCTAAGGTCTAAATGGGCATCAATAATTAAAGGTTGTTGTGACATTTATACAAAATTTAGAAAAGTAAGGGCAAAAAATAAGGAATCAATTAAAATGCAAATTAAAAAACATAATGGAAACAAAATCCATGTGGAAAATCATCATTACTTATCCCCCTTCAAATAATAAAAATAAGCACCCAATTCTGATGAAATTTTGATTTCTGATAAACAATTGACACAAAATTAGAATATATCGTATAAAACCTTTGAGAAGTCCTACTTTTATAGTGCTTTTAAAATGAACTAAAGTACTTTCTGTTAGTTTATAATGAAGTATTTATTCATTTTTATTGACAACAATTTCAATTTTCAAAACAAAAATTTAAGATGAAAAAATTATTATTCAGCATCTGTACGATTGCTTTAGTCGCATTTTTTACAACTACTTCTACGGCGCAAATCAAGACGCCAGCTCCAAGTCCAAGTGCTACTTTGACACAAGCTATTGGTTTATCAGACGTGACAATTGCTTATTCTCGACCAAGTGTAAAAGGTAGAAAAATTTTCGCAACGGACGGTTTAGTTCCTTTTGGGAAAGTATGGAGAACTGGTGCGAACCAAGCGACTAAAATTTCTTTTGGTGCAGATGTAAATGTTGGAGGGAAAGATTTGAAAAAAGGAGATTACGCTATTTTATCAATTCCGAATGCAGATGCTTGGGCGGTTCATTTTTATCCATATGAGTCTGGTAGTTGGTCAAGTTATGTAGAAAAAGACCCAATGGCAGTTGTTACAGCTAAGGCAGAAAACTTACCTTTTTCAATAGAAAGTTTTTCTATTTCTATTGAAGATATCACAGATGATAGTGGGAACTTAGTATTTTTCTGGTCTAATGTAGCAGCATCAGTTCCATTAAATTTTGAAGTAGAGAAAAATGTAATGGCAGCTATCGAAAAAACTTTAGCAGGGCCAACTGCAGGTGATTACTACGCTGCTGGCAACTATTTATTATCTATCGACAAGGACTTAGAAAAGGCATTGACCTATGTACAGAAAGCTACAAAAACCGATAATCCAAGATTCTGGCAAGTAAGAAGAGAAGCATTAATTTTAGGTAAATTAGGTAGAGTGAAAGAAGCAATCGCAGCAGCTAAATTATCTAAAGAATTGGCAGTAAAAGCTGGTAATGATGATTATGTAAGATTGAACGATGAATCAATTGCTGAGTGGATGAAGCTATAATATAATAAATCGTTTATTACAATAGCGATAAATATAAACCTTCAAGTTTTGCAAAAGCTTGAAGGTTTTTTATTTGGAAAAATTCGTATTCATCAAGACGCTTTTTATACTTCTTTATACTAAAAATAAAAACAATGGCGTTTAGAGATGCAGAATATCAATTTCATCAATTAATTAAACTTCCTTTTTATAAATAGCATCTTCTACATTTACATTTTACGCTAAACATTTATTATCAAATAGTTATCAATTCGATAACTGAGAAATCTACAATTTAGCTTTACCTTAAAATTATTTACAGATGCTATTATCGCAAAAGAACCTTTCTTTCTTAGTTATCGCTTTATTTAGTCTATTATTGTTTTCTGCTTGTCAAGACGATGCGATAACAGATTTAACAACAACACCAGAAGTACGCTCTTTTCCAAATGTCGACGAGCGATTGTGGCCTTTTTTTGAACGTTTTGAAACAGAAGCGTTGTCGAGGGGTTTTGAGGTGGACTTAGTCGCTTCTCGAATAAGCGGTGTCGTTGAAGAATTAGAAGGCGAACATATTGCAGGCCAATGTACTTCGTTTGGGGGATTCCGTCCAGGCAATGTTACGATTGATTCAGAATTTTGGGAATTTTCTAGCGATTTGTTTAGAGAATTTATCATTTTTCATGAATTAGGACATTGTTTTTTAGATAGAGGTCACCGAGAAGATGCTTTTGCCAATGGTCTTTGTGTTAGTATTATGAGAAGTGGCACGTTAGATTGTAGAGATAATTATAATGTAGCTTCTAGGTCTGCTTATATTGACGAATTATTTGAACCTGGTTCATTAGAATTAAATTAATGATTAAAATCATTATTGAACACTTTCCATTCTTTTCCATCTTGATAAATAAAAATGGTATTGTTCGGTATGTTTTTTAAATCCAAGAGATAATATTGCCCCTTAAAACGAGCGGTGTACCATGTTCTTTTATGACTCGGTCCTGCTCCAACACCATTCCTCCAAAACCAATTACCCCATTGATTAAAAGTTACTTTTAGTTGATGGGGTTTTGTTTTTTCTACCCGAACGCCATCTGTGGGGCTAGCCATGTTATACTGTACGACTTCCCAAATCTTACCTTTAATTGGCTGTTGTTTAATAGTCGTCAGCGCATCTTGAAAGCCTGATTTTTTTCCAATAATTCTAAATAGGTAAGCTCCTTTATAATTATCAGGTACATTCAAAATGACTACATTTTCGGCATCTTGCCAACGATAATTGTCTAATAAATCATAAAAAACTTCAGTAGAAATTTTCCAATTTTGATTGGTTTGAATCGTCAAAAATAAGGAGGCCCCTAAATAAGTAGTTATTAAAAGAATCTGTATTACTTTTGGTAAATTAAAAATTAAAAAGACGAGTAGGGTCATCCCAAATAGAGATGCCAAATAGCCATAACGGTCATTTTCTACAAAGAGTACCCAATAAAAAAAGAGATTTAATACAGGCAATAAAGCGAGCAAAAAACCTAAACCAAGTATCCCACTAATGGCTATTTTATTTTTAGGGATTGCTTTTTTTAAGGTTAAATAAAGCAAGCATCCAACTAGAAAAATGCCTAAAATAGATAGCCCATATTGACTACAAAAAGTAAAGATAGTTTGCTTATAAGCATGTGGATAAGAACGTACAAAAAAATTATACTTAGCAATATATTGAAGTAAGGTGCCACTCATATCCGTAAGTGAAAAGGACAGATGGGTTTCCGCCCCATAATGTCCTATCCAATTACCAATAACTAGCTTGTTTAATAGAAAATAGAAGCCTGTTAGAAAAAATTGTGGTAGACTAATTTTTAGAATAGGAAAGTGCAATCTTTGCATATTATGGGTATACCAATACCAAATTAGATAATAAGCAATGGTCAAAAAAGGAAGGATTAAGGCTAACTCAAAAGTGAAAAGGGCTGCAATAAAAAAGCCCTGAAAATAAAAGAGGTGCGTATTTTTTTTAGTTTGTAAATAGTGCCAAAAATGGCTTAGATACAACAAGATAAAAGTGGTGACCAATAAATAATTAAGACAAGCTCGCCACACTAACACTTCTGATTGATAAGGATGCAGTAAAAAAAAAAGGACTCCTAAAAAAGCAATGGAAGCATCATTCTTTAGTTGAAAGGTCTTGAAAATTAATTGAAAAAAACGATAGCCTAAAAATGCATTAAACGCATGTAAACCACAGAAAAGAAGATACCAAGGAATGCCGTTGGTGCCAAACAATTGATACATCAAATAGAAACCTAGAATAGACAATTGATTCAAAGCAGGAAAGCCAAAACTATGGATAATGTGCCAAAAAGGTTGACCTTGAATTTTTTCAATCCCACTGGTAACATCTGTGACAAATCCAGCTTGTGCCGTCGGAAGATAGAGTAGAAGAGTGATTGCCCAAAAAGAAAAGAATAATAGAATCGGCCTTTTTTCAAAAATAGTCAACCATTTAGCAAGCCCTTTTGGAGAATTAGGCGTTGATAAAATAGAAGATTGATTATTTTTAGACATAAAAAGGTAGTCAATAGTAAAAAAACAAAGGTAGTCAATTCATTAGATTTTCAATGTACCGACGAATTCATTCGTTGTAGAATAAAATTAGAGCGACGAATGAATTCGTCGGTACACCAAAAAATAAACCATGCGTCAAAAAATGCTTTTTTTAGTACTTTTTTCTTGGATAACTTTTGCTACTTGTCAACCTAAAGTCAAGCAGTGGTTTGTGAAAGTGGAGGATATTTCCTTTGTGGAAAAAAAGGAAGAAAAACCTCAAAGATATACGGGTAGACAAAAAGGCTGTAATGCCCCCATATCCTATGCCCCAGACCCCGCTCATTTGGACCACTCTCCAATGCGGTATATTCGGGTGAATATGCACTTTATGAATCATACCGATAGTACTAAAAATTTTAATGAAGCAGCGGCGATTACTTTTGCTGAAAAATACCTAAAAGCAGCAGAACATGATTTGAAAAAATTAAAAAAGTTAGCTATTCCGCCCAATAATCAAATTCCAGCCTTACCCAAACAGTACAAATATGTGTTAACCCCATTGCCCAATGACCCTACGGATAAGGGGGTATATTGCCACTATGATGATGATTTATATTATTTCGTAAATAAAGGAAAGAATAGAAATAATTCTAAAAAAGAGGTGATTAACAAATACGCAGTTCAGGCCGATTCCGTATTGAATATTTTTGTGATGCCTCATCATCCAGACAGTGTAAAATCTGACAATTACTTGGTGTCAGGAACAGGAATTGCCTTAAAAAACCATTTAAAAATTGCAGGGATTTATGAGTCGGGTAATCATGATGTATGGGCTTTCAGAGGCTTACTAAACCATGAAATTGGGCATGTTTTAGGACTAAGTCATGCTTGGGGCTATGATGGTTGTGATGATACGCCTGTTCATCCAAATTGCTGGAATGTTTCCAAAAAACCACCTTGCGACACAATGGCTTCTAATAATGTGATGGATTATAATGCCCACCAAAGCGCATGGACGCCTTGTCAAATTGGAAAAATACAACGCAACTTAGCTAAATTAGGCGCACGTCAAAGAAAATTATTAATTCGGACTTGGTGTACCCTAAATCCCGAAAAAACTATTTATATTACGGAAGAAATTAATTGGAAAGGCGCAAAAGATTTAGAAGGGCATCTAGTGATAGAAGATGGAGGAATACTGCAAATTGATTGCCGAATTTCTTTACCTGAAAACGCTAAAATAACGGTTCGTCCTGGCGGGCAGTTAATTTTAAATGATGCGTGGCTACACAATGACTGTGGCGCTGAATGGGCAGGTATTGAAATCCAACAATTAGGCGACAAAAAAGGGGAAGTTATTTTCAAAGGAAAACCAACTATTGACAATGCAACTACTTTTATACAAGAGTAGACATAAGCAGAAAAAATGAAAATTAAAC
>CAYMSC010000389.1:0-6284 GCA_964392805.1 uncultured Saprospiraceae bacterium | reverse complement strand
TATCGGTGTTACATCCCCCCAACCCCCTTCAAAGGGGGAGAAAATCTATGCAAATCACCAAATTTTGTGCAAAAAATAAATGCACTAAAATTTGCAAAAACAGCACTTAACAGCCCTGCCTCCAGAGGGGGAAAAGGCATCGAAAGCTAATAAATTTTCGTGCAAAAAACAGTAAATACGAATTATCCGTAGTTTTCAAATTAGTACAAATAGATTTAAAAAACTTGGTTCTCTGACAAATCCCGTGAAAGAGTCGATTCAATTCCAAATTTTTTCTCTTCTTTACAGTCAGAAAAAAGTTTGAAATTAAATCGACCACGGGATTTGTCAATGAACGAAAAACTTTTCAAGTCAAAAATTCATCATTTGTAGTTAACCAAAAACCGAAAACTAACACCCCACAACTGACAAGCGAAAACCGAAAACCCTGCCGCATAACTGACAAAAATTCTTAAATATCCCTTCACATCCTACATCAAATATTAAAAAAACCTATTTTTACCTTACAAAAATGAGAATAGCCTATTCAAACCTATATTTTCTCCCTTAATACATCTTTACAGACAACTGATAATCAATTAAAAACGAATTAACTCATTTTTAATTTAAGGTTTAATGTACCCCTATGCAAATTCCCACGTTTTTACTAATTGCGTGTAATTGACAAACCACAGATTACCTTAAAAAATGAACAATAAAAGGTATTAGTAGGCGTTCTTTTTATCGTCCAAGAAAAAATAATATAAATACTAGACTTATTTTCCTTTAAAGTTACAGTCATTTGAAATTTTCAAACGTAAACAAGTCTATTTAAGCAAATATGGTTGTCCAATAACAACCTTTTATACTTTTTGTCCTTAAAACATTTCTTTTTTATGTGTAAACGCATAATCCCTTTTACATTTTCTCTGCTATTTGTGGTTGCTGCTATGGCACAAGATTTACGAACTGCAAAATTCAATACCTCTGATTTCCAAAATACGATTACTCGTGCAAAAGTAACTTGTGATGATAGTCAAGTAGGTGGTCCAATTTCTTTCGAAAATATTCAAGGGGAAAGTAATTCTTCTCCTGATATTGGTCAGACTATATTTTTATGTGCTAATGATAGTTTTAACATAAATGATATTGGACTGAATTCCATGTTCAATGGAGATCCTACTATTTATGCAGATGCAGGGGTAGGCTTTGCTATTTATGACTGTATGCCAACCATAGATGGACCAAATATCACAACCATATTGGGCGACTGCCTAATAAATGACCCTATGGAGTCTGGCGAAATAATATTAGCAGTTGATTCAGATGACCCATTTGGTGGTAGTACCACTTTTAGAAATATAGGCTTTGGAAATGGTCAAGATATACCTAATAACTTTAACAACGGTGAACCTACTCAGTGGTGGTTTGCACCAATAACTATTGATTCCATAGGTTTAGATGATAATTATACCTACAAACAAGATCCACCAGGGCAATGTGTATCTGTTGGTTTAGATCAAGTATTCTCCGTTGTTTATTTGAATCCGATAGAATTTGTTACGAATGCTGCAGGTCTCGATATAATTTATCCTTTTGGAGGGGATGGTAGCAAAGCTAGATTTCAAGTAGATGGAGGAGTTCCAGAATTTGCCTCTGCTGAAAATTATACCATCACCATAACAAACGTAGCGGATCCTTCTATTGTAGGAGAAGTAGCAAATGGGCAAACAGCAGCAGGAAGTTTTCCAGAAATAAGTGTTCCAGAACCGGGAACTTATAACATCCGAATTAGTGACGGACAGGGTTGTGCTGTTGAGCGTACATTAGTAATGGACCAGTTTACCGTAGACAATAGTGGATTAGAATTTTCGATAGAAGGGGCTTCAGTAGTCTCCTTAAATTCCACTCAAGAGTGTGTTAATATAACTTCAGAAAATTTTGATGATATTGTAGGTGCTACCATTGTCATAAATTGGGATACTAATTTTGTTGATTCTGTCTTCTTTTTACCAGGCAGTGATATTGAGTCTCCTCCTGTTGGTTCTGGAAGGAATGAATGGACAATTAATACCGCCGAAAATGAGGCAATAGCATTATTATTTAGTGCGGATGTATCGGGCGGAACAACTTTACCTAGTGATTCTACTTTATTTACTTTGTGCTTTACTCCCAAAGCAGCAACTGATTGTGCAATATTTGAATTTGTGGAAAGAGGAGAAGGAGGTACAACTAGAGAAATTGTTGGTACCGCAGGTGTACCTATTACTTTACCTGAGGATGCCTTTAATGAACATAAGTTTGAAATAATAGATCCAGATAGATTGACTCCTGTCATATCTGAAGTCAAAGATGCTTGTATAAATGAAGATAATGGTAGTTTAGATGTTCAGATATTAGGAGGGACACCTCCATTTGAAATTACCATCTCTAATGTAGACCCGACAATACCGTTCGTCGATGGACCACAAACCCTATTTACCAATGACACCATACTCAGTTTTATGGGTTTACCCGCAGGAAATTATGAAATATTTGCTTCCGAGCCTAATACGGGTTCATTTACTACTGAACCAGTAGAAATTAGGTCTGCTACTTTAGGCGTAAATGGTGTCCCCGTATCCACCCCAATCTGTAATGCCGATAGTAATGGTGTAATGCAGGCACAAGTTGCCTTAGATGGGGTATTAATAACAGACTTAAGTACTTATACGTTTATATGGATTAATCCAGCTGGAGATACCATTCCAGGAGAAAACGATGCAATAATTAGTGGTTTACCAGCGGGAAGCTATGAAGTAATAGCCATTAGTGATAATGGTTGTTCCGCATCAGACCCTGGCGCATTCTTAACGCAACCTGCAGAAATATCCGTTAATCCAATACCTGACGATCCATCCTGTTCGGGTATACCAGACGGTTCTCTTGATATTAGTAATGTGGTTGGTGGAGTTGCACCATTCACTTTTGTGTGGTCGGATGGAAATGACCAAGGATTTAATGATGATATAGCTTCTGGAAATTATATCTACACCATTACAGACGCTGGCGGTTGCCCGTTTAGAGATTCCATTTTATTAGAAGCTGAAAATGAATTTTCTGTTCGTATTGATGAGATTGTGCCTGTACAATGTTTTGGTTTTGAGGATGGAAGAATAAGTATCAATCGAAGCATTGATAGAGGAACAGGGGCTACAGGTAATTTTAATTTCATGTGGTCTAATAATGTAGACGTAGCAAATATAAGCGGTGTAAATAACATCTCTAGTATCGCCGATAGTTTAGCAGCAGGAACTTATTCCGTTACCATAACTAATGATGCCTTACCAGGTTGTGAAGCAGAAGAAACATTTGAACTCATAGATCCAGATTCTCTATTAATTGAAAATATAGACATCACCAATGTCTCCTCTTGTAGTCTGGTGAATCCAGACGGTGGAGCGGTGGCAACTGTTACAGGAGGAACTATTGCGGTAGATTATCAATTTACTTGGCAAGATACAATGGCTATGACACTTGGCTCAGCTAATGAAATAATGGGTCAAGAATCTGGAATAATTACCCTGACGGTAGAAGATGATAATGGTTGTATCACTACTAAAGATACCATAATTGGTACCCCACCAGCACCAATAATCGACTTTTTTGATGCTGATGCAATAGACTGCGCAACGGATTCTGATGGGGCATTACAGGTAATCGCAGTACCAGGGCGTGCAGGTGTACTACCACTTAGCTTTGAATGGTCACACGATCCCAATTTAACAACTAATACCGCCAATAATTTAATGCCCGGTGAATTTATAGTGACAGTTACAGATGCCGACGGTTGTATCTCCACAGCTATTTCTGCTGTTACCGCTCCCGATAGCATCCGAACAGATACCGTTATGTTCCTAGCAACACCTTGTTTTGGTGTGGAAGATGGTAGTCTCTCTATAACCTTAGCAGGAGGTATGGTTGCGAATGATTATCAAATAGCATGGACGGCTTTAGGGGACAATGCTGTTTTAGGCACAGACGAAATTTTGACCAATGTAGCATCAGGCGATTATCTACTATCCGTAGAAGATGATAATGGTTGTGCCTTCGACACCACCATTACTTTAAATAGTTTACCAAGAATAGTCGTGACCTTCGATACCACCAATGTTACAGGAGTCCTATGTTTTGATATGGCAAATCAAGCCGCTTGTGATGGTTTTGCAGGAGCAAGTGCAGAATATGAAGGTACAGGAGGAGGAGCGTTCACCTTTACTTGGCTGTCGAATAATGAAACGTCGGGCATGACCACTGATATGTTTAGTTCGGGCAATTTATGTGCAGGAATGCAAGCTTTAATGGTTTCAGATGCCGATTGTGAAGTCATTGATTCGGTTAATATTCCAAGTCCCGACCGATTGGAATTAGATTCGATTAATTCAATGTTGTCTCCAGCTAGCTGTTTTGGAGATGATAATGGTATGGCAGAATTAGTCGCTATCGGAGGAGTCGGCAATTATCAATTTGAATGGCCTGATGGTAGTACCCTAGAAAACAGAATGGATTTAATAGCCGATGTTTACGAAATTTCTATTACAGATGGAAATGACTGTGAAGCCATTCAACAAATCGAGATTACGCAGCCAGCGGAAGCATTAATGGCAAGTATAGACTCCACTAATACCAATGGTGTGGTCTGTCAAGGAGATGCGGATGGGTTGATTACTGTTTTAGTAACAGGTGGCAATATGGATGGTCCATTGACCTATACTTGGACGGATAATGTGTCTACGGGCAGCTCCGCAGCGGGCTTAGCGCCTAATAATTATATTATTATAGTAGAGGATAGTCAAGGCTGTACGGACGACACCAATTTTGAAGTAGAAGAACCAGCAGCAATCACCGCACAAATAGATTTCCAACCCATTCAATGTTTTGGTTTCCAGACAAGTATTGGCGTTAGTGCACTAATGGGTGGAAATGGCAATGATTATAGTTTTTCAATAGACAATTCACCAGTCCGACCAGCGGATGAATTTATCACGGATTTTGGTGGAGATAAATTAGTTTCTTTATTCGATGCTACGGGTTGTAGAGTCGATACAATGGTTACCATTCCACAACCGAGAGAATTATTAGTCGGCTTCGCAGAAAATTTAGTAGAAGTAGATTTAGGCAGTGATATTTCAATCAATTTATTAATTGACGGAGGTGTCCCAGTAGACGACATCTTTTGGCAACAAGATGGAGGGCCAGTGAATGATACCGTTTTTGCTTGTTTCGATTTACCTTGCGATAATCCACTTGTTAATCCACTAGATAATACGACGTTTACTGCTTTTGTAACCGATGCCAATGGTTGTATGGCGGAAGCTAGTATTACCGTAGATGTTGATAAAAATAGAAATGTTTTTATTCCTAACGTATTTGCGCCTAATAATTCAGGTTTTGACACCAATGACCTTTTTGGTGTTTTCACTGGCAGCGGGGTTAGGAAAATCAATTATGCGCAAGTATATAATCGTTGGGGCACATTAGTAGCTGATGTACCTGAAACTCCAGTTGACGGAATAGGAGAATTTATTCAGGTATGGGATGGTTTCCTTAAAGGAGAAGAAGCCAATCAAGGAACATATGTTTATATCATCGAAGTAGAGTTTATTGATGAGGAAGTATTATTATATCGAGGGGATGTTGCTTTGTTGAGGTAAGGGAGATATAGATGGATTAAGGCTTTATGCCTTTAAAGAGCGTTTCTGGTAACGGGGACGCTCTTTTTTTGTTTTAATTTCATCCCATTAGGTATCAATTCCAGATACTCAAACTTCCTTTCCTGTATCTGAGACTTAAATCACTTGTCTTTAGTTTCTACAACAAACATGTTGATTTTTTTGTATATTTACTTTTGATAATTCTTTTTATTTACCAAAATTCATTTGTTATGAAAATTATTATCGAAGATTCACAAGTATTGTAAAAAATTCTTAGAGGGGAAAAACCCCTCCTACTCTCCAAAATAAACCTTTCAATAAAATAAGTTTCCTACTCTACTCACTTTCCAAAAAACAAAACCTCCAATGTCTTAAGTATGCACAAAGCCGATATTTGAAGATTTTTTCTTCAAATCAATATCTTTTACGTTTTCAACGTAATTTACTCTTATTTTTGATAAAGTTAGACACGATGAAATCGTTAACCATATTGTTTTCAAGATACAATCTTGAAAAATCGGCATCGTGCTTTTTTAAGCCATCGTGCTGAAAGAAACAACCGTTTACTTTGCTTGGCAAACGGCTGTTCGTCTTCTTAATTTATCGTGCTTT
>CAYMSC010000388.1:0-6303 GCA_964392805.1 uncultured Saprospiraceae bacterium | reverse complement strand
GGAGCAAAAGAAGCCGTCCTAGATGTTCAAGTTATTGTTTTGCCGTTACTTAGTTTAAATATAACCTTAAGTTTCCTACAAAAAATGGATAAGCGTATAAAAAACACTTATCTTTACCTTGTACTACTCTGTACTACTTTATACTTTTATGAACCTATTATCGCATTTCTAAGTTTAGATATTATTATTAGATTAAATAGTAGGTCAGTTATAAATCACATTTTGTATGAAATCAACATCCACTTCTTCTCTTCATCGTTCAACTACCCTCACGGAACTACAAAATCAAGAATTTGACTTATTGGTTATCGGTGGCGGGGCTACTGGTACGGGCATTGCCTTAGATGCTGCGTCAAGGGGATTAAAAACAGCTTTAGTAGAAAAGCGTGACTTTGCTTCTGGAACGAGTAGTAAATCCACTAAATTAATTCATGGTGGATTGCGGTATTTGCAACAATTAGATATTGCTTTGGTGAGAGAAACGGGGACGGAAAGAGCGATTGTGCATCGACTAGCACCACATATAGTGCTTCCCGAAAAAATGTTGATGCCTATTGTCAAAGGTGGAAAATATGGCTATTGGATGGCGTCTTTTGGCTTAAAGGTCTATGATATTTTAGCCAATGTCAAAGGAGATGACAGAAGAAAAATGTTGAGCAAAACGCAGTCCCTAGCCAAAGAACCTTTATTGGGGAAAGACAATTTAAAAGGTGGTGTTTTTTATGCCGAGTATCGTACAGATGATGCTAGATTAACCATAGAATTAATCAAAACAGCTACTAGATATGGTGCTTTAGCAGCTAATTATTGCAAAGTGGTCGATTTTACCTATGCTAATGGACAAGTGAATGGCACGCTTGTACAAGATGAGCTTACTGGTAATCAATTTACTATAAAAGCTAAAAAAGTAGTTGCCGCTGGTGGGCCTTGGGTGGATAATTTGAGAAAAAAAGATAATTCCTTAAAGGGAAAACGATTGCACTTAACCAAGGGGGTGCATATCGTTGTGCCACACGAAAAATTCCCTTTAAAACATACGGTTTATTTTGATGTGCCTGATGGTCGAATGATTTTTGCCATTCCAAGAGGGCGTACTACTTACATCGGCACTACTGATACCACTTATAAGGCAGATTTAAATAGAGTCGTTGCTACTAAAGCTGATGCGGAGTACATCATGAATTCCGTCAATAGTATTTTCCCTGATATTAATTTGACGATAAACGATTTAGAATCTAACTGGGCTGGATTGCGTCCATTGATTCACGAAGATGGGAAGTCCCCTTCGGAACTTTCTCGGAAGGATGAAATTTTTATTTCGCCAAGAGGCTTAATTGCTATCGCAGGTGGAAAATTGACGGGTTATCGTAAAATGGCACAACGAATTGTGGATTTGGTTTTAAAGCAATTTTCTAGAACAGAAAAACGAGCTTTTAAAAAATGTCAAACTAGAAAAATTGCATTAAATGAACAGCCGCTTGCCAATGCTAAAGCGGTATATGCCTATATCGACGAACTGCAAGATAGAGCTGAAAAACTAGGACTTAAGCCCTATTATGGTTGGTATTTAGCCACTGCCTACGGCAAACAGGCAGAAACGATTATCGAAAAAATGAAGGACTTTGCCAATGATATTCCTGATATCGCATTGGCTAGGGCAGAAGTTTGGTTTACCGTCCATCACGAAATGGTCAATCGAGCAGATGATTTTTTTGTTCGCCGTACTGGACGGCTTTATTTTGATATTAATAGCATCGACGATATTCAAGAAATCGTTTTCGAAGACTTGCAAAAATACTTAGGGTGGAGTGAGGACCGACTGAAAAAAGAAGTTGGGGATTTTGCTAATTTGTTGTTTGATGCGACAAATTATTATGAGGAGGAGTTGGCTGCGCCTATGGAGGTAGAAGGGGCGCTTATTGCTTAATCATGAAAATTTAAACATGCTCTAAGGGACTTAGCGACTATTATGCCAAAATACAAAAGGTCAATCACAGATGAGATTGACCTTTTTTTGTTGTTAATAAGGAGTAAAAACTAAGAATGGGCTTAATTTGACAAGCTAAAATTTTATCGAATAAAACTATAAATACCAATTACAAAGGAATTTCGACCAGTTATAAAGGAGGCTAAGTACTTAAACTAGAAGTTCTTTAACTTTGATTTAGAGACCGTTATATTTAAAATACTCCCTCTACTAAGTAATTCAAGTTGTGGACAATGAAAAAATTGGTAGTAAAGCCTTCAGGCTTTCCCGTCAAAGGCCTTTAGGCCTGGCCTGAAATTGCTACTATTTATAGCCAAAACCGACCTGAAGGTCGGGGACAGGAAAGCCTAAAGGCTTTTCTACCGATTATCCGCAACTTGATTTAAGTAATTAAATTTATCTAACCGTTTCTTTTAGAGAAAACTAAATCGTCAATTGGCTTTATGCACAAATTGCAAATATATCTCCTATGCCTCATAGGTCTTGGCAGTTGTTTGTCCTTATCCGCACAAACACTCACCCAAACCATACGTGGGACTATCATCGACCAAGCTGGGCAGTTTCCATTGATTGGAGCGACGGTAGCACTAGCTGATACCGACAAAGGCGTAGTAACAGATGAATATGGTAAATTTCGATTGGAAAAGGTTCCGATTGGTCGATATGAAGTCATCATCGCTTATCTAGGTTATGAGCAACAGGTTTTGCCTAATGTGGTTTTGAAATCAGGCAAAGAATTGATTCTAAATATTGAACTGAAAGAATCCATAGAATCCTTAGCGGAAGTGGTCGTGACTGCGAGTACAGATAAAACAGGCTCGCTCAATGAATTAGCCACTGTTAGTAGTCGGCAATTCACGGTGGAGGAAGCAGGTCGATATGCAGGAAGTCGAGGAGAACCTACTCGAATGGCACAGAACTATGCTGGCGTTTCTGGGTCAAGTGATAGCCGCAATGACATCATTATTCGAGGGAATTCTCCATTGGGTATGCTCTGGCGATTCGAGGGTTTAGATATTCCAAATCCTAATCATTTTGCCCTTTCGGGCAGCAATGGAGGGACGGTAAGTATATTGAATCTCAATGTGTTATCTAATTCTGATTTTCTAACGAGTGCTTTTCCTGCTGATTATGGCAATGCCACCGCTGGTGTTTTTGATTTGAAAATGCGAAAGGGAAATAGTGAAAAAAGAGAATATAGCTTTCAAGGTGGAGCATTAGGGGCAGAAGCAACTTTGGAAGGGCCTTTTGGCAAAAATAAGGAGGCGTCTTATTTGGTTAACTATCGGTATTCGACGATAGATATTGTTACCAGCATTTTTCCAGTGGATGTAGGTTTTTCGGGAACACCAATTTATCAAGATGCGTCGTTTAAAATTAATCTACCAACCAAAAAAGCAGGCCTATTTAGTCTTTTTGGAATGGGTGGCATCAGTGATTATATCGTCGATGCCGAGGAGCGAGACTCTTCCAATTTTGATATTTTCTTTACGGATAATGCAAACGCTGCTTTCTTATCAAAAATGGGTGTGGTGGGTTTATCGCATAAATATATTATCAACAAAACAACTTATATCAATACCGTCATCGGCTTATCAGGAACGAGTGAATTATCTAAAGTTGATTCGGTTAGCTTAGAAGATTCGAATATTATCATTCCATGGCAACGAAATAACAATAAATTTTCAAAGATACAAGTCCATTCTTTTTTGAATAAAAAGCTATCGAAACAGCTATCTAGCAAAACGGGCTTCTTATTCAGTCGAAATAAGTTCTCGGTGGATGAAAAAATTAGAGACCCCAAAGACCTCAACTTAGTGAGTTTTAGAACTGGTAATGGAAACGCCGCTTTATGGCAAGCGTATTCGGCGTGGCAATGGCGTAGCAAGCGCAATGCAACCTATAATATTGGGCTCCATTACCAGCACTTTGGATTGAATCAAACCAATTCATTGGAGTGGAGATTTGGTGGTAGAATCCCACTCACAAATGGACAATCGGCCATTACTTTTGGTGCAGGATTGCATGGTCAATTACAGACCCTCCCCCTCTATTTTGTGGCAACGGAGACAGATAATGGCATTACCTTTAGCAACAAAGACTTAGACTTCACAAAAAGTCAGCACTTTGTGCTAGGCCTAGACCATAATTTCAATCGAAATTTACGCTTTAAAGGCGAAATATATGCTCAATTTTTAAGGCAAGTACCAATCGACCCTGCTAGCCAACCGAGTAGTTTTTCCATCCTCAATGAAGGTGGCGACTTCTTAATCACCTTACCCCCCAATCTAGTCAATGAGGGGGATGGACAAAACTTTGGCTTAGAATTAACTTTAGAAAAATTCTATAGCAAAGGATATTATTTTTTAGCGACAACTTCCCTCTTTAAATCTACTTTTAGAGGGAGTAATCGCCAACGATTTTCGACCAAATTTGATGGTGGATATATCTTCAATGTATTGGCTGGAAAAGAATTTCAAATAGGTAAAAACAGTCAGCTATTATTTGATTTGAAAACCACTTTAGCAGGTGGCAGAAGATTCACCCCAATTGACGTAGCAGCCTCCAAGGCCATTAATCAACCTGTTTTCTTATATGACCAAACTTTTGGCTTAAAACATAAGGACTATTTCAGAACAGATTTTAAGGTCACCTTTCGCATTAATCGTCCAAAATTATCGCATGAAATCTATTTTAATGTCGATAATGTCTTTAATGTTTCTAATGTTTTTGCGGAGTATTATAGTACGCTTTCACAGGATATTGTGCGCATCAATCAGTTGGGCTTGTTTCCTACTTTTCAATACACCATAACTTTTTAAATATGGTAGCTACTGCATCTTTAAATTTAGGTTTATCAAAAAAACTAAATGAGTTTGTTTCCTTTCACGAAAAATTAAAAAAGGAAGTAAATAAGCACTCCATTTCTATAGCACAAGAACAAGCTTTTTTGAATGCAACTATTCAAAAATACCAAGCTAACTATTACTTTGAATTAGACCAACTTGGGGAGATTTGCACTAATTTCTCCTTACAACAACGTAAAGCAGTCTTCCAACAGCTTTCAAAGGCTGGCCTTACAGAAATGTTGAAAAATGCACCTTATTTCTACCACGGTATATTCAAACCAAGAGGCTATGCTGGTGATGCAGAAATGATGGCTTTAATTTATAGAAATCAGTACGAAGGCAACAATTTATTTGATAAAGTAATGCATAAACTCGGTACGGAGTGTGAAGCAGGAACCGCCATTAGAAATAGAAGGCAACTCATGTTCAATGAATTAAAAAATTTAGAAAAAGGGAAAGTATTAAGTTTAGCCGCAGGGCCAGCACAAGAGATTTATGATTCCATGGAAACAGGTGATAATCAAGTAGAATTTACCGCACTAGACCATGATATAGCTACCATAAAAAATGCTCAAAATAAAGTCCAAAGCCCCAATTTAAAATATGCGATATGCAACGCTTTTGATTTAATTAGTGGGAATAAAAAAATATTATTTCCTAGAGCACAGTTCCTCCCCTATTGCGACCCCAAGAAAGATTTTTGGGGAAAAAGGAAAAAATTTCTACCCGTAAAATATGAAATAAAAGAACTGAAACCTGCTTCCTATGACCTCATTTATTCGATTGGCTTATTTGATTATCTCCGAACTTACCCTTCTGCTAATAGAGGAACGACCCAATTAACTAAAGTACTTTTTGATTTACTAAAACCTGGCGGAAAATTATTGATAGGTAATGTTTCTCATGCGATGCCGCTTGGTATTATTTGGACGATGAATTGTATTTGCGACTGGTATTTAATTCATAGAAGTGAACAGGAAGTCATCGATTTTGCGGGTAAAATTCCTTTCCATCAAATAAAAAACTTAGAGGTTGTTACCGAACCAAGTGGCGTTAATTATTTTTTGAAAATTGAAAAAGAAAACTAACATGAATTTAACCGCAAATAAACTCCCCCCAGCTATTGCAACCGCAATTGCCTCCATAAAATGGATGGAACAAACGCCTCAAAGAAGCCCCAAACTTCCTCCTAATATGAGGTACGCCAGACTTAAACTCAAGTCAGAAAACATTAAAACCCTACCTGCTGAAAGGGCTATTATTCCTATTTGGGTGGGTACTCAATGGAAGGCTTTGGAAATGAAAAAATACTGTTTTCAACATGGTATTTATTTAGAAGCGGTACATTTTCCAGTGGTACCGAGAAATAAGGCGATTCTTAAATTATCTATTCATGCCGACCATACAAAAGCGCAAATTGATAGGATGGTGGAGGTGTTGAAGGCAGCACAATGGGAGGTGAATTAA
>CAYMSC010000387.1:4284-6308 GCA_964392805.1 uncultured Saprospiraceae bacterium | reverse complement strand
ACCCACTAGGGTCTAAACCTTGAATCCGATGATTTAAGTCTCCAGACCTACAGTATGCACACAAATAGTCAACTAAGAAAAAAGATGCCGTAGGTATCAAATATAGGTAGGAAAAAGATATGGGAAGGAGTAATATTTGTGCCGTAGGTACAAAACATGGCGTTCAAAACCACGTTTCGTACCTACGGCACGATTAGGAAGTAGTAAAATTATCCAGAGTTACCCATGTTCGGTACCCTACGGCACCATTTTCTAGCAATTACCCAAATGTGTGCATACAGTAAATCTGGAGACCATAGAATTCTATAATCTGGAGGCTTAAAATATCGGCGGCTAAATACTATGCTTTTAAAAATCAAGCATAGCTAGCCTTTTTACTTACACTTAGGTCTTCGTTAAAAATTTCTTTTACTGATTACTCGCAATTAGTACCCGAATACTAATACCTTTCCACTCCTTTTACCTAATCAGCTGTTCCGAAAGAAATAAGTTAAAATATAAAATTTTCATATAAATAATTACCACTTAGTTGCTAATTATCATAACTTCGCCTATATTTAGAATATATAAAATAAAAATTTTTAAAGTTTTTTTTATAGGAGATAAGGATAAACAAATTTAGCTAATAAGTAAAGTTTTCTCTAAACCGAACAAGTTGTAGAGAGGTGCTTTTGCCAAAACAAACCATACTATGATAAATGCTGTAATTATTGACGATGAACCTGCAGGTGTCAGTAATCTAAGTAATCAATTAGGATTACATTGTCAAGACATCAAAGTTGTCGGTACTGCCGAAGACATTGAATCAGGATTAGCACTAATTAATAATCGAAAGACAAAAATTGATGTTGCTTTTCTTGATATTAACCTTCCAGATGGTCTAGTTTTTACCTTAATAGACCAAATCAAAGAGATTAATTTTGAGATTATTTTTGTTACTGCCTACGATAAGTTTGCTATTCGTGCTTGTGAATACAGTAGTATTGGTTACGTAACCAAACCGATAGATGCAGATGATTTAGTGGCTGCGGTTAATCGCATTCCAAAAGGAAGGCGCTATGTCAATACTAAAGAAAAATTAGAGGTGTTTAAAGGGCATTATAACCCAAATCCGTTTCAAAAGATTGGTATTTCCTCCATGACAGAAGTACAATTTGTGCCAATCACTGATATTATCCGATTAGAAGCAGACGATAATATGACGCATTTTTGGATAAAAGATGGTCGTAGAATTACCGCCTCTAAGACCCTTAAACATTTTGATAACTTATTGACACCTTTCAATTTTTTCAAAGTTCATCAAAGTCATTTAATCAATTTAAATTACATTAAGTCTTATATAAGAAATGAAGGTGGTTATTTATTAATGGAAGATGGCAAGTCGGTTGAAATTTCTCGAAGAAGAAGACCCTTATTTTTAGAAAAATTAAGACAGCTTCAGGAATCTTTTGTGCCTGAATCTACATAAAGAGTACGATGAAAAAATAAGTAATTTTGAAAAGAGGTCAGAGGTCAGACCGAAAAATTACATTTTTCTGTCAGAAGTCAGATTTTAAAAACATAAAATATTGGTAGTCAATTATTTAATCCTGATTTATCTGACCCCTGACAGTCTATGAAATAGACAGCCTGACTTCTGCTTCTAAATTAATTTTCACAAATTTGACAAGTTTATCGAATTCAAAAAAGTAGTTGACACTTTTAAATCTAAAATTGAAAATGATAAATTCAAAATTTAAAAGTAAGCCGTATCGTTTATTTAATTGATTATCAGTTGGTTGTACCCGAAATCTCACTTTTAAATTTTGAATTTTAGATTTTACATTTTTAATTAAAAAATTAAAAAAAGTGTCAACTACTTCTTGTCACAAATTTATCCCGTTTTTAGTACATCAATACTATCCTGCCATCTCCTCTAAAGCATTTACAAATACATCCAATTCCTTAGTCGTAGTGTAAATATTAGGCGTTATTCTACAACCATGTACGCCTGCCCCGTCAATAGCCACCGTCCAAATTTTGTA
>CAYMSC010000387.1:0-4184 GCA_964392805.1 uncultured Saprospiraceae bacterium | reverse complement strand
GATTTTTTCACAAATAAAAGACCAGCCCCCAATGGCGCACTTAACCATTTATGCAAACTACTACCATAATAATCACAGTCTAAATCTTTCATAGAGAAATCAAAATGCCCGACTGCATGCGCCCCATCTACCATCACCTCCACTCCATGTTTATGCGCCATTTTACAGATTTTTTTAATGGGCAAAATATGCCCCGTGACATTAACGATATGGCAAACCATTAATAATCGCGTTTTATTCGTAATGGCCTTTTCATAAATGGAAACAATTTCTTCATCTGACTTGGGATGATTTGGAACAGAAACTATCCTTGTTTTGACACCACGTTTCAAAGAAACTTGTTTAAACATCTGTCGCATCGCTCCATAATCTTGGGCAGCAAAGACTGCCTCATCTCCCCTATTCCAAGGAAAACCAGCAATAATAGTATCTAAAGATTCCGTAGTATTTCTAGTAATAATCACTTCACCGGGGTCGGCATCTACTAACTTGGCTAATCTATTAGTTCTGGAAGCTCTTGCATACGAAAAATTTTAGAACAAACACTATTAAGACTCAGAAACCAAAATCAATTCCATCATTAAATCCGTTTGCAAATCCTTTCCCAACAAAAAATCATGTTTAGCAAATGACTTAAATCCATTTCTTTCATAAAAGCGAATTGCACCCTCATTTTTTTCCCAAACCCCCAGCCACAAATGCTTTCTTTTTAATGTTTTGGCGAGTTCAAATATCTTATTAAACATCAATTGCCCAATCCCCATGCTTTGATAAGTACTCAAAATATATATCCGTTCGATTTCCAAACCATCCGCTATGGGTTCACTTTGGGCGGTCTCTATGTTTAATTTAAAATAACCAACAACGACCTCATTTTTCTTTACAAAGTAAAAAATAGACTGCTCATTACTTAATTCTTCTTTTATCTTAGAGGCACTAAAGGCAACCTTGCAATAAGCTTCCATGTCCTCAATATCGTTTTGGTCACCAAAAGCTTTTACAAAAGTGGTCAAACTTAATTCCCGCAGTTGTGCTGCATCTGCTAAAGTACATTTTTGAAATTGTAGGCTATTCATTTCTTTTAAAAGATTTATAACTTGACTTTGTTGGCAAGATAAACAATAGTAAATTAGTAAAAAAAATTCTAAGAAAAAAAGAAAAGCTGTATATTTGTGTGCCTACAAAGCACCTTTATTATCCCCCAGAGTGGATTTGCCTAACTTTTTAACAATCTCAATTTATTGAAACAAGCTATAAGCATTGACATCGGAGGAACCAACACCAAAATTGCTTTAGTCAACGAGGCTGGTGAACTTTTACAAAAATCGGCTTTCCCAACGTGGAAAGGCAATTCTAAAAATGCCTTTTTTGATAATCTTTTTTCTAATATTAATACCTTAGTTTCGCCAGCAGGTTTATCCCAAATAGCAGGCATTGGTATAGATGCGCCAAGTTGTGTACCCGCAGAAGGCATCATCAAAGGGGCGACAAATCTTCCTTTGAAAGGGGAAGTACCCATCGTAGATATATTAGCCATAAAGTATAAAAAACCTATTTTTCTTTGTAATGATGCCAACGCTGCTGCGCTTGGAGAAGGACAATTTGGAAATGCAAAAGGGATGAAAAATTTTGTGGTGCTTACTTTAGGTACGGGTTTAGGTGCAGGTATTATTGTCAATGGCGAAGTAATGACCGGTCAAAGTGGTTTGTCAGGAGAAATCGGACACATTACGGCAATCAAAAATGGTCGCCAATGTGGTTGTGGTCGAAAAGGTTGTTTAGAGACCTATATTTCAGCAACAGGTATCAAACGAAATTTTTTAGCACAATTAGCCGAGAATCATATTAAAAGTAGTTTAGAACACCTACCTTTAGGCGAGCTAACTTCTAAAATAATTGGGCAGGCAGCCAAAGAGGGCGATGCAGTCTCAATCAAAGCTTTTGAACAAGGTGGACAAATATTAGGTGAAAATTTAGCCAATTATATTCATCTTTTTGAACCAGAAGCCATTATTTTAGCTGGTGGTGTCGCAACAATAGGCGCAATTTTATTCACGCCTACTATTAATGCACTTTTTGAAAATTTATTACCTAACTATATTGATACTATTCAAGTTTTGCCTTCTGCCTTAGCGGCTAACGAAGCAGCTTTATTAGGCGCAAGTACACTTGTGTTTAACAATTAATCAACTATGCCGACAACCGTAAAAAACACTAAGAATAAAGTTTTAAAGTACCAATTCAAATCTTTTGAAAAATTGTCGACTCGAATTTGGAAAAATGCCAATGAGGCTTCCATTCATGTCGCTCGGTCTATTGCTTTAGCTATCCGACAGAAACAACAGGAAGGAGAACCAATTGTCTTGGGCTTAGCGACGGGTTCTACACCTATTCGGGTGTACGATGAATTGGTGCGGCAGCATAAAGAGGAAGGCTTGAGCTTTCAAAATGTGATTACTTTTAATTTGGATGAATATTATCCGATGCTACCCGATGCCGAGCAAAGTTATTGGCATTTTATGCACGAATACCTTTTTGACCACGTAGATATCAAGCCAGAAAATATCCATATTCCAGATGGTACTGTACCAATGGATGAAATTGGGGAATATTGTGAAAATTACGAGAAAAAAATAGATGCTTACGGTGGAATTGACATCCAGATTTTAGGTATTGGTCGAACGGGTCACATTGGTTTTAATGAGCCTGGTTCTTGGGAAAATGCCCTTACTAGGTTGGTAAAATTGGATGCTTTAACTAGACAAGATGCCATCAAAGATTTTGTCTTAGAAGAAAATGTACCTTATCGAGCCATAACGATGGGAGTCGCTTCCATTGCCAAGGCTAGAAAGGTCTATTTAATGGCTTGGGGCGCACACAAAGCACCGATTGTTCAGAAGGCAGTAGAAGGACCAATTAGTGAAAATATTCCTGCTACTTTCTTGCAAAAGCATCCAAATATTTCGACTATTTTAGATACAGAGGCAGCGGGAGAATTGACCCGCGTTAAAACGCCTTGGTTGGTTGGATTGTGCAATTGGAATAAAGATTTGATAACCAAAGCAGTAATTTGGTTATCCTTAACGACCAATAAACCAATTTTAAAATTGACCGATGAAGATTATAATGAAAATGGTTTGAGTGATTTGGTAGTGGAATATCAATCCGCTTATAAACTCAATATTGAAATTTTTAATCGACTGCAACATACCATTACGGGTTGGCCAGGAGGAAAGCCCAATTCAGATGATAGCACCCGTCCTGAAAGAGCAATACCTGCTAAGAAACGAGTGATTATTTTCAGTCCTCATCCTGATGACGATGTTATATCTATGGGTGGTACGTTTTTAAGATTGGTTGAAAATGGTCATGAGGTTCATGTTGCTTATCAAACTTCGGGAAATATAGCGGTACATGACCACGATGCCTTGCGTTATTTGGAGTTTTTCAAAGAATTTGGACAACATAAAAGCCTAGAACAAGAAAATTTAAGTAAAAATCTTAATAAAGTAGAGCGTTTTCTTAAAAATAAAAAACCTGGGCAGTCTGATTCTGCCGACGTACGAATGGTCAAAGGGCTAATTAGACGAGGAGAAGCAAGGGCTGGTGCCAGATTTTGTGGTTTATCAGATAAACAAATCCATTTCTTGGATATGCCTTTTTATGAAACAGGCAGGGCTAGAAAAAAACCATTGGGGAATGCCGATATTAAAATTGTAGAAGATTTATTAAGAGAAGTGCGACCCCACCAAGTTTTTGCCGCTGGTGATTTAGCCGACCCTCATGGCACCCATCGAGTTTGTTTAGATGCTATTTTCCAATCATTCCGCAATTTGAAAAAAGAGAAATGGATGAAAGATTGTTGGTTGTGGTTATATCGTGGTGCATGGCATGAATGGGGCATTCATGAAATTGAAATGGCTGTTCCACTGAGTCCACAAGAATTACTAAAAAAACGTAGGGCAATATTTATGCACCAATCCCAAAAAGATAGTGCGCCTTTCCCTGGGTCTGATGCAAGAGAATTTTGGCAGCGTGCCGAAGATAGAAATATGCACACCGCCAAAACTTATAATAGCTTAGGCTTGGCTGAATATGAGGCGATGGAAGCTTTTGTTCGATGGACGGATTTTTAATAATTTCCGCAGCCTAAACGTAGTCTAATATCTGTGTCCCTTTAGTTA
>CAYMSC010000386.1:0-6311 GCA_964392805.1 uncultured Saprospiraceae bacterium | reverse complement strand
TATATTGGTAATGCCTACCAATAGCAAGGCAATGAATAGCCATAATTTTTTTGATGATTTCATAATTTGATGATTTTATTTTGCTGATAATAACGAATTTCGTTGAAAACAAGATTTTAATAGATTATAGATTAAGGACTGAAAATGAGCTAAAAGAACTTATTAACTGATGTTACGCACAAGCACCAAAGGTGCGACATATATTAACATGGGGCGAAAGCCCTATGAAAAATGAATGGGGTAGAAATTCTAGCTCTGAATGAGCGACCTATAAACATAACACTATTATATGTCACACCTTTGGTGCTTCCTGGTAATTGGGTTTACACCCAATGCTATGATATATCGCACCTTTGGTGCTGATTAATTTTACTTTGCGTAACATCCGTTATTAATATCAAATTTATGGTCATAAATTTAATTCTTGACGAAATTTATTCTCTATTCTCTCTTGATAGCTTATTAACGCAAAACGGTACGGTCAGTAATTTTTAAATGTGGAATAGTTGGTACTTAGTAACGTTCAAAAAATAAGTCCGTCATTTTAGACCTCCAAGGTTTTGAAAACCTTGGAGGTCTTGAACGGAAATGCGGAAGTTATTCTTTTACTGTTCCTTAGCTCCTTTTAACTTTGATGATTAACTATACATTAGTTGCAATAAATTTAATAAAGGTTGTCTGCAAGATAATTATTGTCAATAATCAATTAGTATTTCCTGTTACGGTAATTGTTTTCTGCCCTACGATAGGTTGCCCATCGGAAGTAATACCTTCTACAAAAATCAAAAATTCGGACAGTTTATCGCCCGTATAAAAAGAGAATGGCGTTGCTTTTTTCGTTTCAACTTTAGCAGTTGAATCCCAATATAAAGTGGTGCGGTAATCTGGTTTATCTTTATCCACTCCATCCGCCGCATAATCAGGGGCATAAAAAGTTCTTGCTTGATGATAACCGGGATGATGAATCGTCAAAATGCCTGGTGTATTTACTTTTCGATTGTAGTCTGCTGGTTCTTTGGTGATGATGGTAATCACTCCGCCCTTTCGCAAATTCAGTAGTTCAAACTGTACGTTTTTATTCCCCGTTCTTTTAGCTTCCCCTTTCTTTAACTTTCCACTCTTTTTAGGATTATGAATATTGCCTTGAATCAATTTCTTTAGAAAGCTCGTCCATCTTAGTATGTAGTCTACCAATAATTTCTTTTTTGCAGATTTCATCACAAGGAATAAACCTTTGAAAGGTTCTATCAATTCTTTTAATCAAAATTTCAGTTTGTTGGTATTCCCAACTGCTCAAGTACAAAAAATTAGAACCTGAAAAAAGCTTAAGTGATTCATAATTAATCAAATCAGATTCTTCTACTGATATAGGGTTTTCTATATAATAGTGGGGATTCTCAAGAAAGGAGCCATGCCTTCTTTCTTCCTCTTGATTATGAATTTTTTTAAATCTCCACTTCACATACCTACCTCCTATATTTAAATAAAACCAAGGATTTCTTTTCTTTAAGGCTGCTTCAAAAAGGGCTTCATTTTTCTTGCAAAAAACTAACTTTCCATGCTTTCGGTAATCATCCAAAGTATCCAAAATTTTCTCTCTATAAAGCCCGAAAATTATTGCATCATAAAATTTATATATACTAGATTTTAATAAGCCATATTTCGGATGGATGGATATTAATAATCCAACTTCTGATTTAATCCATGGTAAACGAATCCGTCTATCTTTGAGAATAAATTGAGTAGAATGGGAATGGACGGTTGTCCTAATAGTTTCTATTAAGTCTTTGGTAAGATGTTCGTATTCATAGCCTTTTTTATAATTTGGTAGTAAACTCATAGTGTAGTAATTTAAGCGTGACAAAAATTACTAATACGATTGGAGTTATCTAATTTACCAAATACTTTCGGAAAAGTAAAGGTTTAGCTATTACCAGAAATATAAAAAATAAAGCCTTATTTGATTTACTGAAATATGAAAACTATTGGTTCAAGTCATGTAAAATGATAGGAACAAAAAGAAAAGGCATACAATTTAGTAGGAAAGGATTGATATTACGAAAAGCAGGATTTACAAAGAAAAGATTATATTTGAATAAAGAAGTACGTAATAAAAATAACACTCAAAAAAACATCCCCTAAAGCAAATACTTTTTCATAATTATTTGATTATGAATATTTTATAACAATATTAGTTAAGCACAATTATGCCGCCGCCTGAATCTTATCTAAAACAAAAATACCATGGGGCGTTTGATGAGCCACTACATGAATTTGCTGGGCTAAATATTGTCGAATGATATCTACTAAAACGGGTCGAGGAACAATAATAGAAAAAGATTGGTTTTGAGCTTTATCTTCAATGATTATCTCATTTTTCTGAGAGTTCACTTCCTTAAAAACACCTGATAATTGAAGCGATTTTTTTGAAGCGGTAGTAGTTGAATTTTTAGTTTTAGCAATTAATGCCAAAATATCTTGTAACTCTTGTTCTATCCATTTTGGTGGATTTTCCGAACGACAAAATTCAATTAATTGCTCGCAATAAGTATTTTTTGTTTTAGTTGGCTTTCTTCAGATAATTTTCCTTCCGAAACATTTTTACTTGAAGTGCAAATTTCTTTGCTAAATCTTTTTTAGATAAATCAATATATTCGAAAAACTGTTTTTCGGTTGTATGTCCTGTTATTTGCATGAGAATAAAGGCAGGAATACCCATATCATAAAAATTAGAAGCAAAAGAACGCCTCGCACAATGAGAGGTCACCATTTTGTATTTCTCTAATCTTTCCTCTCTGGTTTCCCCAGCTTTCGAAAATATCCTCATTTCTAAATTATCTATGTTGGCCTGTTTGCATATTTTTTTGATGGTTCGATTAAAATATTGACCAGTATATTTAGGAATCTGATAATCATATTTTTCTAAAATGGCTTTTAATTCAGGTAGGAGAGGGATGAAAACAGGCATACTCGTTTTCTTGGTCAAAATGTTTAACAGTTCTAAGTCATCTTCTACTATGATATTTTGTTTATTCACCGAATGCCAATCTGAGTACCTTAAACCAGTATAGCAGCCTACTAAAAACAAATCACGCACTCTATCTAATGGCGGTGTTTCCGATAAATCTAAATCTGCCAGCAGCTTTAATTCTTCAAAATTTAACCTAGCCTTATTTTTTGTTTTTACTCCTTTAATATTGAAACCTGATTCTTTATAGATACTATTTTGGTGATACCTTAACTTAAGCGCTTCTTGCATAAAAACTTTCAAGATAGAAAGAAGCTTAGCTGCATTGTTAGCAGAATGTTCCCTTGGTGGTGCATAGAGCCATTCTGTAAATTTATTTCTAAATTCCCAATCAATTGTATAGTAATCCACATGGAAGCCTGTTTCGCTACTAAAGTTTTTTATATGATTAAGGGTAGTTAAATACTTCTTCCTTGTTTCTTCTTTGCCGTTCCGTCTCTTTTTTGCCATTAATTCTTCAATGAATTCAAAAAGGGAAGGTATCTGTTTTTTATTAGGGTCGGTAGGACGGGCTTTTTTTCCAGTAAAATAGGCTAGTTCAAGTTTTAATTCTTCATGACTTATTTCATTTTCTCCTTTAAGTTGGGTATAAACAAATTCCTTAATCTTTTCCAAGCAATTATTAATCTCCACATTGTTTTGACCTTTGACAATATCCTTTTCCTTCTTCCGCTTGCCCTTATCTAGAAAATATATATTGTCGAACTTTTTGAAGTGAATCGTCTGCCCCTCTTTTACATCCCAATATTTCCGCTCTATAGTAGAAGGTAAATCATTTGTAGTTAGATAATGGGAAAGGTTGAAATTAATTTGCTTGCGCTGATATTGAATTTTTAAAAGCAGATAGCCTTCCTTATCATTCTTCTTCTTATAATTTATCCTTGCTTGTGGAGTCGAATATATAGGCATAATAAAATAATTAATTTAAGATTACTTAGGAACTTTCTTTGAAAAAGCTAGGTTTGGTAATTTGTATATCTCTTAGCAAAGATAATAAAAAATACGTGATTTTTGTCACGTTTAGTGTCACGGATAGAATTAATGAGGTGTAATAAATAGTATTAAAGAGTGGCAATATCGACGATAAAGTAAGTCAAAACGTCAATATATTGGTAATTTATGGCAATCTATGATATAAGGTTCGAGGCTAACCATCGCTACAAAGTAACATAGCTCTGTGAGCTGTGCCAATTTAGCATAGCGATGTAGCTCAGTAGTCAGAGCAACGTAACAGTCGCTTTTCGTTTTTTGCCTTTTGTTTTTCTTCTTTTAACTTCAATGAGGGAAGTTGCTATAAAATAGGATATTATGAATCAAGTATTGGTGGCAGAAAAAAGAGCGCAAGCCAATATCATTACCCGTAGAGAAGAAACCGCTTCTACTAGAAGTTGATTAAATACTGCCAAACTAATGGAAGACAACGAAATGTTGTTTAAGTTGAAAGAAATGGAATACGTAGAAAAGATTGCCGAAAAAATTAACACCATTTCTGTAGCGGGTAGTGGTCAAATTGTAGAACAATTGAAAACGATTTTTACCCGTAATTAAAACGAATTAAATAAGGTTAGTCAAAATATCCAATGGATATTTTGTTGTTGAGTACGGAAGGTGATTGATTTGCCTTCCGTATTTTTTTTTAAAATAAGCGGACATTAAAAAATAAATCTATAAATTTAGCAAATACTTTGGGAATCTGGGCTTGGATATATTAGTGTTTATTCTAAGTTAATTCCGATTCCTAGCCACAATTGGAATGACTGGAACGATAAAAAATTAGACTTAGCGTTTAATAAACTAATTTCAAATATAGCATACAAAAATAATTTAATTGGTTTTGAAGGGGTTAACAGGATAGTTATAGCAGAATGTAATGCGGTACTAAGTTTACTCGAAAATATCACAACGCTTTTAGATAACGAAATAAATAAACATAGATAATGAAAATGAAAAAGCATAAAATTTTGATGATAATTGCTATTCTAATTTCCTTATTTGGTTTGGGATACATGGGGTTTAGTCATGGAAAAGGGTACGAAAATAATTATGGATCTTGGGTGGTGTTACTTGGACTTTTTCTAAGTATATTTAGTCAATTCTTAGAGAAAAGAGATAAAGAAAATAAGACTTAATTATAATAAAAGTGTGATGAATCAGAGATTCAGAATAATTCACTAACCTACCTGATTTTACCGCCTATACTTACGACCAATTCTAGATGAGGGCATTCCCCCAAATACGTATCTTGTTATATTATAATATATTTGCGAAAATAAAAATCGGCTACCACAACAAGTAGTGATTTAATTAGAATTATCAACTCTATTAATATATAGTAATAACATGAAAAACAATAATAAGTTAGTCGGAAAAAACGTGTTGGTCACCGCTGGGGCACAAGGAATTGGCGAATCAATCACCAGACATTTTATTGATAGCGGTGCCAATGTTGCTATCCACTATTTTTCCAGCGGAGAGACTGCCAACCAATTGGCGGAATACGCAACTAGCAAAGGACAAAAAGCCGTTGCCATAAGTGGGGACTTAACAAAAGAAGCTGACGCAAATGCAATGGTTGAAAAAACCGTAGAAGCATTTGGTGGTTTGGACATACTGATTAACAACGCAGGTTCATTAGTTGCGCGTAAAAGACTAGGGGAAATAGAGACGGAGTTTTGGCACAAAGTAATGGACATCAACCTCACATCCATGATGTTTGTGACAAGAGCGGCATCTCCTTATCTAACAAAAAATGACAACAGCAGTATAGTTAATTTGGCATCACTCGCTGGGCGAAAAGGAGGGCATGCAGGGTCACTCGCTTATTCTACTAGCAAGGGAGCTATTCTAACATTAACAAGAGCCCTCTCGGCAGAATTAGGCCCTCATGGTACAAGAGTCAACGCTGTTGCTCCAGGGCTTATCCTTGGAACTTCTTTTCATAACACGCATACGACAAAAGAATCAGCGGCTAAAACAATTGCTGGCATTCCAATCCAACAAGCAGGTAACGCAGCGGACGTAGCGAGAGCGGTTGTCTATCTGGCATCCGAATACGATGGCTTTATTACAGGTGCTACGCTCGACATTAATGGCGGAGCTTATAATATGTAGTTGCTTGGTAAGTTTTCAAGGAGAAAATGATGTATACGCTAGAGCTTCCAGAACTCTAAGTTCTTACGATTACCCACAGAATAACTTTGATGAAGCACACATTCTATTATCTCCCACAATAGTGCCTTTAGGTACTCAACATGGGTAGCCAAAAGGTAGTATATAGCGTCAT
>CAYMSC010000385.1:0-6319 GCA_964392805.1 uncultured Saprospiraceae bacterium | reverse complement strand
GGCGCTGATTTAATTGAAAGCAATCCTGATGCAGTAACATTTGCCTTCTCTACGGAAACAACAACCTGTGGAAGTCAAGTATGTTTAGATGCCTCCGTTAGAAATTTTCAAGATTTAATTTCTTTCCAATATTCTTTAAGTTGGGATACTACTATTCTAGGAAATGTAACTACTCAAGCGTTTAATCTTTCAGGATTAAATAATTCCGCTTTCTTCACGCCTCAATCAGGTGTATTGCGGGTTAGTTGGTTTGATACACAAGTCTCTGGTGTTTCGGTAGCAGATGATGAAATAATTTTCCAAATTTGCTTTGATGTAATTGCCAATACCGCTACTACTACCACGCTCGAATTATCAGGCACACCTATTCCAATTGAAGTAATAGATAATGAGAGTAATGAGATGGAGTTAAATGCGATAAGTGGCATCATTAATATCACTAATTGTGGTGGTATGATTTCAGAATCAGCACCAATCATAGCTAATAATTCAGCAAATTTAATTCCTCATACGCCTCAAATAAATACGTTTTTTAATGTGAAGGCAAATCATTTAACAGAATTATCCATTTATCCAAACCCTTCTACGAATCTATTAAATCTTAAATTAACTCAACCACTACAACAAGATGGAGCAGTTAGAATTTATAACATTAGGGGGCAATTATTACAAACAACAAAACTAGACAAGGGGCTATTAGAAACCAGTTTAAGCATAGGCCAATTTACCCAAGGCGTCTATTTATTAGAAATTAAAGATGGTGGTAATATAGAACGACGACGAGTAATTCGTCAATAGTTCTTATAGGATACATTTTCTAAAAGAAATGGTGCGCACCAATATTGGAGCGCACCATTTTTATTTTTAACGAAAACGATTAAAATACCCGTTTCTAATTAACATCTACTGCTTTCCGAATCGTCTCAAAACCTTCTTTCTTAGCTACTTTATGGTTATCCACGATAGATATCAGGACAAGTTGTGGTAAAAACACTAAAAACTGTTACCTTAAATTTGTCTGACTTACTTAAAAATAAAGAGGAGGAATATTTTTTCAAAACCATAATTACCAACATTTGTTATGTATAAAAAGTATTACCTTCATTCTAATTACTAAACTAACGTGAGTTTTGGATATAGTTTTCAAAGAAATACAGGTTGTCGACTTGCACTTTTGTATAAAATGATAAAAATGAATCAAACGGATTTAGCTTTGGAAATAAATAATGCATATTGGGAATAGCTAAGAGCTTCCAGCCCGTACGGGCTGGAAGCTCTAGAGTATGCAAAAATTATTGCTAGAGCTAATTGCTTTTTATCCGATTAATTGACAGTTGCTTAAATTCAAAATTCATCATTCAATCATTCAAAATTGACGTTAAACTATGACCAATATTAAGCACTTTTTTTGTTTATTACTCCTTCCATTTTTAACGATTCCAGCAACCGCTCAACTAAATATTCAAGATTTTGAATTAGGCGGAAGTGCTACAAAATTAAATGAACAATGTATTCGGCTCGTTCCAGATTTGCCATACGATTCGGGGTCCGCTTGGTATAAAAAAGCAATTGATTTGAATGCCCCTTTTGAAATGAAAGTTTGTTTAATCTTGGGGTGCAAAGATGATGAAGGCGCAGATGGCATTGTGTTCGTATTTACACCTACTGCCCGAACAGGATTTTGGGGTGAAGGTATGGGATTTGCTGGTTTGCGCCCCTCCTTAGGTATTGAGTTTGATACCTATCAAAATTATCATTTAGGTGACCCCGAAGAAGA
The DNA here is from genome assembly GCA_964392805.1 of uncultured Saprospiraceae bacterium. Lineage (GTDB taxonomy): Bacteria > Bacteroidota > Bacteroidia > Chitinophagales > Saprospiraceae > JAFMDF01. The sequence continues at coordinate 4,542 of CAYMSC010000385.1, read as the reverse complement.
CCATATATCCATTATGGCAAATGGAGAAACTTATCATGGCCTAAGTTTAGTTAAACCTATCAATGTATCCAATTTGGAAAACTGTGAACGACATCCACTGCTAATCACTTGGAATCCCGACACGCAGTTATTAGAAATCTATTTAGACAATGAATTAAAAATAACTTATCACCGAGATTTAGTCAATGATATTTTTGGTGGAAATTCAGGGGTTTATTGGGGCATTACTTCCGCAACTGGTCGTTTGAGTAATAATCACGATATTTGTATCAAGAAACTGCAATTTGCGGAATCTAATCAATTACCAAATCTAGGCGTAAAATATCCAAGAGAGCTGATGGCGAAAGAGTAGTAGTAAGAGTATTATTTTTTCAAAGTTCCTTATACTTTTTCTATAATTGTAAAAGATGACTAACAAAATACCAGTTTATAAAAGCAAAGGATTAAAACCATCCGCATTTGACATGGCAGGAGACCCTCTAAATTTTGTGGTCGAACAAAGTCAAAAGCTAGGCAACTTTTTTCGCATTTCTTTATATGGTTTTAAGCAAATATTTGTCACAACCAATGTAGAAGTGATTCGCCATGTCATGCAGTCTAATCAAAAAAACTATCGGAAGAGTGCTGCCTACAAACAATTAAAATTAGCACTAGGCAATGGTTTAGTGACCAGTGAAGGAACATTTTGGCGGCGACAACGAAGAATGGCTCAACCTGCCTTTTACAAAACGCAACTGGAAGAATTATACAAAAAAATGGTAGGCGTGGCAGAAAATTTCTGTGAAGAATTACAACAACGAACAGGAGAAGAGACCATTAATATGTCTCATGAGATGATGGCGGTCACTGCCGATATTGTGTTGAAAACTTTATTCAGCACCAAAAAAGAAAACAACAAAGTAGGGATGGCGGATAATATGAAATTCAGCCAAGAATACATCATGAATCGGGCTAGACGACCGTACATGATTCCACTTAGTTATATCAATGGTCAGAAAAAAAAGTTTGATAAGCGCATGACGGAATTTGATGAAGAAATGTTTGGCATTATTGACGAGCGTCGCCAGTTAAAAGATAAGCCGATTGATTTATTATCTATGCTTTTACAAGCTACGGATAGTGAATCTGGAGAAGGAATGACTAATCGACAATTAAGAGATGAGTTAGTAACCATCCATGCAGCAGGGCATGAAACTTCTTCTAATGCCTTGAGTTGGACACTTTATTTATTAGCTAGAAACCAAGCCATTTTAGCAAAATTAAGAGCCGAAGTTCAAGCTGTTTTAGGTGAACAAACGCATCCAAATTTTGCAGATTTACGCAAGCTGTCCTATACCAAACAAGTTATCGAGGAAGGTATGCGGTTATATCCTCCAGCTTATGCTGTTGGTAGAGAAAATATAGAAAAGGATGAAATTTTAGGACAACCGATTCCAAAAAATTCCGTTTTTTTGCTAAGTATTTATGCCTTACATCGAGACCCAACCTATTATCCTAATCCAGAAAAATTTGACCCCGACCGCTTTGCTCCTGAGCAAGTAAAAGAAAGACCCACTTTAGCATATATGCCATTTGGTGCGGGTCCACGCATGTGTATTGGTAACCACTTTGCGATGATGGAAATGCAGTTAATTTTAGCTATGCTGGTTCAACAATTCGACTTTGAGTTAATAGATGATCAACCCCTTAACCCACAACCATTAGTTACACTTAGTCCTAAAGGTGGAATTAAGATGCGATTAAAGAAATTAAAAAAAGAACATCACTAGCAATCGACTTCTAAAATTCAAATTTTATTTGAAATCGAATTCCTAAACCTCTTACACCGAATAATTGCGGTACGTTTGGATTATCCAAATAATTAAATCGCTGCACCAAATCAACTCGCCCAACTTTAAAAATATTGGAAACACCAACACTCCCTTCCAAATAGGGCCTTTCGTCCAATGTAAAGGTTTCTGCCTGCCCATTTTCATCCCGTGTAAATTGAATTAAATCAGGATTTAGATTAGGATTATTGGCATCTCTCAAACTACCATACACTCCTTTAAAAGTGATGACTTCACGCAATTTCAATTTTTTAAGCAAAGGGATTTTATTAAAAATAAACCCATTAAAAAAGTGCTGTACATCCCAACTGACAAAAGCATCACTAGTAAATTCCAGAAAATTCAATAAATTAAATGCCTCATCTTGATAGGCAAAGGTTTGGTTACCTCTTGGTATCAACAAATTGAAATAAGGAATGCCATCTCCCCACACTTTGCCACCTTCTATGGATACATCCGTTATGCCAATAGGCGATAAATAAAATCGTTTGAAAACATCTAAAGTCAATCGTTGATAACTAAAATCTCCTCCAAATACCCCATTAAAGCCTTGGGCATATTTCAAGTTAAATATAGGATATTGATTAAAGATTGAAAATTTCAGATTACGACCTTGCACAAATTTTTCGTTGGGTGCCCATCGGATAGTCCCTTCCAACTCCGTTGTATTAATAGCGGACTGAATGGGAATGCCAGGGTTTTCAGGGTCAAATCTATCAAAATTTAACGAACCTAAAGGAGATTGTTCTTCTAGTTTAAAATTAAGCCCAAAGGTCCAATCTCGCCCTGTCTCTCGGAGATAATTTAATTTAAAAGCATCCACAAAAAGCAATCGAGAAGTATTCCCTCTTTTAAAAGATAAGAAGAAATTATCCTCTGAAACAAATTTCAATTGTTGTCCTGCAAAATTTGTTTCGTGTTGATAAGAAGCACTCAAATAATGTCGGGGACTTTCTTTATAGTTTTCATTAAAAGAATAGAGTATACTTCCAGCATATTTAAACTCATTATCCCCAAAACCATAGGCTACATATCCTTCTAATTGAAGTTTGGGGTTAAAATTAGTAGTGGTACTTCCGCCTATTCTCAATCGGAATCCTTCTACTTCATTAAAACTATAAAACGCGCCAACTGGACCGAGTTCTACCTTGTCAAACTGCCAATAACCCGAAGTTAAGGTCGAAACAATATTCAAGGCATTTTTAAAAGCAGATACCGTTTGTAGGGTATCGACTAATTCATAAACCCTTTTTTCTTTGATGGTCAGCGGGCTATGCCGAGCAGTTGCCCAGAAATCCTCTGTTCGTTTTTTAGCATCCGAAGAGATAACTATTTTGGTAACGCCATCATATATAGAGGGATCTTGGGGTTTCTCAAAAACATGGTTTCGATATTGCACTGCTCGACTACCAAAGAACCCTCTGGAATTGGATAATAGGGCAAAATCTGCGGTAATTTTATCCTTATTTAATATATAGAAATCCTCGTGAGGTGTAAATTCTTGTACCAGCAGGAGGTCGTTAATCCAATTGAGATTAGCATCTTTCGTCAATCCCAATTCTGCTTTAACAACCGCATGACTACTATCATTGGTGATATATAAATTTCCTTTAAAGCCTATATCTTGCTTATTATTGGGCAGAAATGCAAGGTCAATTACTTCCATGCCATTATATTGAATGGTATCAATGATATAGTATCGGTAAAAGGCATTTCCAATAGCAGAACTCAAGGGGCTAATAAAGCTTTTTCCAAAGAGGAAAACATTATTACTATAAATGTCAATATCTTGGTATAAATATTCCGTAAGCTTAGATAAATTTTCGTTTATTAGATAATCATCTAAACCAGAAATTTTCACCCCTTCCTGATATTCTTTTTCCTTTCGAGGCGACTTTTGGTAATATATTTTGGAAGCCGTTTCTTTAATATAAATGGGTAAGAAAGGCTTGCCATTCACTTCGGAAGTATCCACATAATCAAATAGGAACTGGAGCTTTTTGAATATCTTTTTCTGCTTGTATTCTTCGGTGATATCATTAATTGCCAATTCTACTTTCTCATATTTTTCATATTCCGCATGGGCTTGTCCTTCTAATCTATTCTTATCTTTATTTTTAATTACTTTTTTCATCAACGTAACTGCAGGATTATCTTTACGACGATAACGCTTTTTCTTAGCTTTTACCTGTGCAGTTACTAAAGTGACCGAATTAGTAGTCAATTGAAAATTAATGGTATGTGATTTTTGAGATTTATCAATAGCAACTGTTTGTGGTTCATATCCAACAAAAGCTGCTTCGATAGAATCTGTTCCCCATTTGGAGGTAAATTCATAAATTCCATCAAAATCAGTAGTCGTTCCGACGGATTCATTCCCCACATAAACTACGGTTGCAAAAGGAAGTGTTTCTCCTGTTTCTGCATCGGTAATTACCCCTTTTATGGTGACATTTTTTTGACTAAAAAGCGCAGTCAAAAAGAAAATATTTAATAGGGCAAACATCCCTATTCTAATTTTAAGTCGCATTACTTTAGACATTTTTTTTTGGAAATGGACAAGTTCCATTTCCTTTAAATAATAGACTGGTTTTCTCATAATTATAACCTCATTTTACACAATGTTCTTTGTACAATTGGGTAAAAAGTTTTGCTAAAAAATAAAATGATAGTATTAACATTTTAAACTGTTTTAATTGTTCAATTACCCCAC
>CAYMSC010000384.1:0-6370 GCA_964392805.1 uncultured Saprospiraceae bacterium | reverse complement strand
AACCTTTCTTTAATTAGTTCTGTGGTACATATTGGGGCAAATCCTGCTTTAATGGGGTTCATTATGCGCCCCATAAATGTGAGAAGAGATACCTATAATAATATTTTAGAAGCAGGGCATTATACCTTTAATCATTTGAATGCAGAAATTTATAAAAAAGCACATCAAACTTCTGCTCGTTACCCCGTCAATATTTCTGAATTTGAAGCAACTGAATTGACAGAAATTTTTAGTGAAACGATTAAAGCACCTTACGTAGCAGAAAGCCATATCAGAATAGGACTAAGTTTTGTCCAAAAAATCCCAATTCCACTGAATGATACCCTATTGATGATTGGTAAAGTCGAAGAAATCTTCTTTCCAGAAAATGCCTTGGCGGCAGATGGTTATTTGGACATAGCTGCTGCAGGGTCTATTACTATTGCTGGATTGGATGCTTATCATAGTACCCAGAAATTAACAAGGCTGGCTTATGCCAAAGCGGATAAAAAGATTAGGGTGATTTAGGAAGTGTTTTGAAAATAGGATAAAATCGCATTAACTAGGATTTTTCTCGCAAAAAGGCTGAGAATAATCAAGTTTATAGTCGAATAACATTATTTCTACTAAAAACAATGAAAGTTTGCATACTGTTTTGTATTTTTGATTGTCAATAAATTATTGATTTTTCCAAAACAAAGAACAAAACACGCTTAAACAAAATGAAAAACCTAACGCGCTCAAAAAAACACTACTGCCTACTTTTTTGCCTGCTTTTGAATGCCTTAATAACTAATGGGCAACAAGATATTTTCTTTTCTGAATATATAGAAGATGGTCGAAATAAATGCTTAGAACTGTTTAATCCTACCAACGCGACGATAGATTTAAGTAATTATACCATAGAAGTACACATCAATGGTTCGGCTACGCCTGTAGGTATTCCTTGGAATTTTAGCGGTAGAAACATAGGGCCGATGGCTGTTATTGTACTTTGCCAAGGCTTATCGGATATAGCGCTTTTGTCTATTAGAGATTACCCCTTTGGCTTTGGTAATTTTAATGGAAATGATGCGATTGTACTAAAAAATAATGGACAAATCATTGATATAATTGGTAACGTGGGTTGTGACCCCGGTACGTCTTGGATTGGCGGAAGTAATAAAACAGAGGATGTTGTGCTGGTAAGGAATGCTTGTGTAGATAGAGGCATTACCAATAGTGGCGCAAATTGCAGTACGTTTACTGGTTTAGCTAGTGATTGGAGGGCCTATTCAAAAACAGATTATTCTCATTTAGGAAATCATGATTTTGGGGCTCTTGAAGTAGAAATTTTTGGTGAAAGCGCGCTTTGCGAACAAACCGAAATTATTTTGACTGCAACAGCAGGTTTTAGAAGTTACAGATGGTCGAATGGAAGTACCACAATGGAGACTAGGATTACCTCACCTGGAACTTATACTGTTACGGTTACTTCCGCAGAAAATTGTACGGCGACTGCATCAAAAACGATTAATGGACAATCTCCTGAAATATTTGCGGAGATTAGAAATATTAGAGCGGTCAGTTGTTTGCCCAAAGCGGACGGTGGATTTACCGTTGTCCCAAGTGGTGGCGATGGTTCTGGTAATTTTACCTATGAGTGGGAAACAGGGTCTAGTACTTCGGCAAATATTAGTGGTGTTGCTGCGGGGGAGTATAATGTGACCGTCATGGATAATAATGGTTGTAGCGTGGTAAGAGAAGTAAGTATTGGTGGTGCTGCTTCTTTTGCTATGACGGTGATGCCGAATAGCGAAACTTGCATAGGACGTGGAGATGGTTCGATTAATATTTCAGCAAGTGGTAATGGAATTAGCTACAGTATTGATGGAGAAACTTTTCAAAACAGTGGTTTTTTTGATAATGTTTTGCCCGGTCAATATACTGTTTTAGCAACAGACAATACAGGTTGCGGAAATCAAGAACAAGTAACGATTGACGGAGGGACTCGATTTGATTTAAGAAATAGCATTGTTACCCAAGCAAGATGTCAAGGGGAAGGTGGTGGGCAAATTATTCTAGTGCCAAATGGAGGAGAAGCACCTTATGAAGTGAGTTTTGAAGGAGGACCTTTTACCAATCAAATGGTATATACTGATTTGAAAGGAGATACTTTTGACATCGTTGTAAGAGATGCGAGTGGTTGTGAAAAATCTTTTGAACAGATTATTGAGGAAGGGTCTGATTTGGTCGTTGCAGACGTTCAAACAACTCCTGCTTCTTGTCTAGGTATTAATGATGGCGTGATGAATTTAACGACTACGGGAGGCTCTAGATATGTTAGTATTAATGCTAAAAATGAAGACGGTAGTTACGCTTTTGCCCAATTTATAAGAGAATTTGAAGGCTTAGCAGTTGGTACTTATAGATATTATGCAATAGATATTATGTTCCGTTGTGAGATTCCTTTTGATTTTGAAATAACGGCAGATTCCTCTTTATTAACAGAAATAATTACTGCTGACCCTTGTAGTGATGACCAAAAAGGAATGATTACCGTCTTAGCCCAAACTGGCAATTCACCCTTTCAATACAGCTTAGATACAGGTGCTTTTGTAAGCACTAATATTTTTTCGGATTTAGACTCAAATACCTATATTGTGACGACCAGAGATAGTCTTGGTTGTATTAAGATAGATTCTGTTACTGTTGGTGCAGCGACCAATTTTGAAATCGAATCTGCTTTACCTGTTGCAGAAACTTGTGCAAATAATAATGACGGACAAATCATCGTCACCACTAGTAGTATAAATGGAGTAAGGTATAGCTTAGATGATGCGAATTATGTAGACAGCCCTATATTTTCTGGCTTAGCTGCGGGAGATTATAGGATTTACGCAAAATCTGGAAATTGTATGGATAGTGAAATGGTGACGGTTTTACCAGCTACTGCTATTTCACTCGTTGATGTAATACCTCAAATGGCACTTTGTGCAGGTGGAGACGATGGTCAATTGACGATTAATATAACGGGTGGAAATCCACCCTATGCGTATAAATTAGATAATGGAGCTTTTCAAATGAACAATACGTTTATTAATTTGACGCAAGGTACTTATACGATTACCGTAAGAGATACCAATTTATGTGAACAAATATTTACAGCTATTACACTTGATGAACCTACTCGCCTAACTGCTGACTGTGTGGTTACTCAACAGGTAAGCACCAAAGAGGGGAACGATGGTGTTGCGAATGTAATGGTTTTTGGCGGCACTTCTCCTTATACTATTCAATTGATTAATGCTGGATTTAATCATATTGTTACGGATACAGGATTAGCATCTTTTGAGGAACTTCCTGCGGGAAATTATAGGGTCGAAATAACAGATAATAATGCTTGTACGACTAGCTGTAATTTTACCATTGAAGAACCACTATGTGATTTTTCGATTGACAATACCCAAACCGATGCTACTTGTTTTGAGGCATTGGATGGTACCATTTCTTTAATATTACCGACTGAAAATAGGCCATTTACCATTAACTGGTCCGATGCCCAATATAATGGCCAACAGCAACTTACAGGTTTGGGAATGGGAAATTATAGGGTGACCGTTAGTGACCAAATAGGCTGTACGGATAGTTTAATGGTGATGATTAACCAACCACCTGCTTTATCAGTGGAAATAATGGCAGATAATTTGACGATTTGTGAAAAAGATACTGCTCAATTAACGCTGACTGAAACCTATGCGCAGTATAATTGGTCAAATAATGCAATTAGTGCTTCGACTCGTGTGGACGAAGCAGGAACTTATCGAGTTACCGTTAATAATGCAGACGGCTGTGTAGCGACAGATGAAATTACTATCAATGTCATTACTCAAGATACTATAAGAGAGGCTCGATTGACCTGTGATGAATCTAGCGTAGGCACTTTTACCCTCGAAGAAAGAGGAACAGATGGATGTAAAAATATTGTATTTAGAACCTTTGAATTGGCAAGAAAAGATACGACCTTCTTGACGTCAACTACCTGTAATCCCTCCGAAGCAGGGGTAGTGACTAATTTGTATGCTAATGTTTTTGGTTGCGATAGTTTAGTGATTTTGACCACCATTTTATTAGCTGCTGATACAACTTATCAAACCGAAATAAGCTGCAATATTGAGGAGGTTGGTAGTAGAAATGTTGTATTAACGAATTCAGTCGGTTGTGATAGTACATTAGTGATTGAAACCAATTTAGATGAATCCTTTGAACAATCTTTTATAACTGAATTTACCTGTAATCCAATAGCAGTTGGAGTCGATACGACTTTTCTGAAGACTTTTGCAGGTTGCGATAGCTTAGTGATTACTCAGACTATTTCTAATGCTTCGCCTCCTACTATTCTAACAGCCACTACTTGTATTACAACTGAGGTAGGCATAGATACTTCTTGGCTAAGCAACCAGTTTTTATGCGATAGTTTAGTGATTATTAATACCACTTTATTGCCTAGTGATTTTGTGCCTTTGATGCAGCAGAGTTGTCATCCACAAGATACAGGCTTGGTTATACAAAATTTAATTAACCAATTTGGTTGTGATAGCATTATAGAAATAAACACCCTATTACTTCCTATCAACGAATGCGAATTAAGTTTTTCACTTACCACTGATACGATTTGTTGGGGCGATAATCAAGGCATTATTGAGTTAAATATCAATGAAGGAATTCCTCCTTTTGAGTATTATGTTTTAGATAATTTTGGGAGCGATACTATAGAGCAAGGCGTTGTTTTGACGACCGAAGAAAAAACGATATTGACAAATATTCCTGTCGGTCAATATTCGATTAGGTTAATTAATGATAGAGCGATTAGTAGAGAAGCAAGCATTGAAATTATCCAAGCCAATGAAATAAGGATAGAAGGCATCCTTTCTGATTATGCTGGTTTTCCGATTAGTTGTGAAGGAGAAGCAGATGGCAGTATCAACTTAAATTTAGTAGGTGGTCAAATGCCTTATACTTATTTATGGTCAAATGGAGAACAGAGAGATGAATTACAAAATTTAGCCGAGGGTAATTATCAAGTCACGGTGACAGATGCAGATGGATGTAAACAAGATGCAGATTTTAATTTGTCAAGTCCTTCAGAACTGCGGATTGATTTTCAGCCCTTTAGTCCTAGATGCTTTGGAGAGGTAGCAGGTAGGGTGACGATTTACGATTTGCCGAATGCAAACGGAAAAGTCGACTATTCTTTAGATGGTGTTTTATTTCAACCAATTGAAGCTTTCCCATTTACGATAGAAAATTTGACCCCAAATGATTATCAATTATTTGTGCAAGATGAAAATGATTGTCAAGCTAGTGCGGTCTTTTCTATTCCTATGCCTAATGATAATCAATTGACTTTAGGGGATACTCAAAATTTGATATTAGGAGATAGTTTGACCTTGATACCTAAAGCGAATTTTGAAATCAACCGATTTGAGTGGTCGGCTACTGTTCCTTTGATTTGCGAAAATTGTTTAGAACTCCAGATGATTCCTATACAAAGCGGACAATATACCCTTACTGCATATGATGCCAATGATTGTAAAGTGACGGCATCTACTGCGGTTAATCTTCGTAAAGAAAGTCAAGTTTTTTTACCAAATGCTTTTAGTCCCAATGAGGATGGCAATAATGATGTTTATCAAGTGCTGACAGGAACTATTGTTAAAACCCTCAAAAGTATGCGCATTTTTGACTACGAAGGTCGGCTGATGTATCAAGTGAAGAATCGCCCTCCAAATGATGTTTCCGTTGGATGGGATGGCATGTTTAATGGACAAAAAATGCAGCCTGCGGTATTTGTCGTTTTTGTCGAAGTAGAATTAATAGATGGGAGTAGTGAAAGGTATCGACAGACGATGACTTTGGTAAAATAATTGCGCTAATCTATTATAAAATTATTTAGATTCACTAGTGTTCGACCAAATTTAAAATGACGGGTAAAACCGGTAGAAAAGCCTTTAGGCTTTCCCGTCAAAGACCTTTAGGTCTGTATTTTTTGAAGGGAACTTATGTCTAAGGCGACTTAATATTGTTCACGAGGCACAGCCTTACGCAAACAAGTTGGGATGTTAGTTTTAATTTGATTTAATCGAATGTCAACTATAAATTCAAAAGGTATAAAAGAAATTTATACCTTTACCATTAATCAAAAAATAACAAATTAAAATGCCCAAAATTGAAAGACTAAACAAAAAAGAGGCGGTTGAATATTGTAAATCACTTGGAATTGACACAAAAAACAAATCAAAGAAGGAATTGATTATTGTAGTAAATGAATACCTTAAAAAAGAAATTCAAGAATCTATTACAGCAAGGACAGATTTAGAGCTACTAACAGCGAAAATTGAAGCTTTAGCTT
>CAYMSC010000383.1:0-6397 GCA_964392805.1 uncultured Saprospiraceae bacterium | reverse complement strand
ACTGCCTTACTTCTCAAACACATCAATAAACTCTTTCAATCCCTCATCAGAAAATAATTGCTGAATGTGGCGCATCACTTTTTTACTGGCATTGCCACCTGCTTTTTGTGCGCTCCCCATTGCTTTTAATAACAAACCTGCTTTGCTAATTTTTTTCAAGGACACATATATCAAATCTCTCCTACCATTTTTGAAAACAGCCTCGGTTAGGTTAAAATAAACAAGAGCGGATTCGTAAAAATCGGCATCTGTAAATCGTTGAGCTAACACGCCATTTAAAGCACCAAAAAATACATAAATTTCGCTGTCATTCAAATTTTCTATTTGTAGATCCAATTCTCCATCCAATACCTTGGTAGGGTCTGGAAGTTTTAAATTTTTCAAAAATTCTAAAAATGGAATCGCCACCCCTTCGCCTAAACATCCTTTCAATAATTCCATGCTAGTAGTCGTATTATGTCCTTTATTTTGTAAAGGAGAAACGCCTAATAATTCGCAGGAAGTCATCAAAGCTGCGGCAAAATCCCATGACCGAGGGCTAGCAAAAGCATAAGGGTCACTATCGGGAGCAGTATGCAATAAATTGGGTGATATTTTTAGAAAAGCACTGACCAATAATTTCCAGCCAGCTAATTTTTCCTGATGTTTGATAGGGTCTATTTCGGGCAATTCGGCGGTGGCAAATCCTTTTTCTAAAGCTTCCAAATAAACCGAAGTGGGTAAATCCCATTGCAAATGCACAAAGCGATTCCGCAAGGGAGGAGATAATTCCCATCCGCCTGTCATTAAATCTGGTGGATTTGCCGCCGCTACAATCCGTACTAAATCAGGCAAATTATGAAAGCCTACTTTTCGTTCTAAAACGACTCTTAATAAAGCGGCTTGAACTGCAGGAGGTGCCGTCGTTAATTCATCTAAAAAAAGTAGGCCATTGCCATCTTCTCCAAATTGTTCTACCCATTCTGGGATAGCATATTTTACTTTTCCATCTTCTTGGATGGGTAAGCCTGAAAAATCAGTTGGGTCGTGAATAGAGGCAATTAAGGTCAAAACGGGGAAATTTTCTTGATGTAGCCCTTCTAAAAAACTAGATTTTCCTACGCCCGGTCGCCCCCATAATAATACAGGGATGCCTATTTGGCCTTTGATGGAGGGGGTTTGGATAGCTATAAGTAGAGCTTTTGCGCCTGTTGGGTAGTGGGTCATGTTGAAATAAAAATTTTAGAAATAGTAGGCGTCAATATCTCCCCTATCTCATGCTGCACATAAGTTTTATACATCATTTTTCTTCCTTCATGGTACTTTTCTTCCATAAAGGATTGAGCAATTATTTTTTTCATGGCGTAATCAAAATCATGTACTTTTGCTAATTGAGTAACTTCTTGCTCACTGAGGTATCTTGGAATTAATAAACTTAATTTTTGAGTAATCGTTCCTTCCTTTTTTAATTTTTTCAGTGCCATTAATAAAAATTCACCGAAAAAATAGCTTTCTGCGGCTTCTCTTGGTCGATAAGTATACAAATAATAAGCAGCAAACCTATTCTTAGTTTCATTATCCACTCTTGCCATCATTTTACAAAAAGCCATTAAATGATTTGGTAGCTTTGCCCCCAACTCCCATAATTTTAATACCCATTTATCCTGAATCATTTTGGGGTAAATTGCTGGCTCAATTTTGTTGGCTTCGGTTCGACTACTTTCATTCGCTAATTTAATAATATCCCAATTTTTTATCTCCACTAATCCCTTTATTTCAAGCGGCAAAAAAATAGACATCGCCTTCATCCATCCAATTATATCTTTTTCTACCGTTAACATCACTTCTTGACCATAAATCATCTGCTTTGCGGATGGTGGCAAATCAAAATAAGCTGATTCTATATTTAATAACTCCCCGAATATGGTACAACTAACCGTAAAATCTAGGTCAATACCTGCACAGTTGTAGGTAAATGGAACCGTTTTGATAATATGTTCGGGGAGATTTAATAAGCCCATGTTATACGTGTTTTACAAAATCTTTTTAGCCAATCTAGCTATCTCTTTGATAATCGCTCTATTTTCCAAAATCAAATCTACCCATTTTGCTTGCCCAACCTGTATTTTACGGCTTTCTTTTACTAAAATAGCAATCGCATCAGGTCGAGCATTTTTTCCCTCATAATACAAAATAGCAGCCATTACCTCTTTTACTTTATCTTCCTCAATCGGATGAAGTTGCGCTATTAAAATTTTAATAGTTGCTATCTCTTTACTATTTTGATGTCTTTCACAAAAGGATAATAATAAAGGTTTTAAAGCTGGATTAGTCGCCGTATTTAAGGCATAAATCAATCTTGGGTGCATTGATTTAAAATGATTATTATTTAATTGTTCCGCTAAAAAATGAAAAGTTTGGTCATTGGGAAAATACTTTAACAAATTAATTAAAGCGCCTCTATTTTTGTTATCGTCAAAAGCACAAATCGCCAAAGTCAACAAAGGTGGCAACATCAGTTCCGTATCATAATTGGTTATTGGAAAAGAATTTCGGTTAAAAGAAAAATCGCCTGCAAAGCAACGATTTAAAAATCTAAATTGGCCTCTGATTGCTGCCTGCTCGACACCTATATAAGCCGCTTTTACCCACTCATTTTCAATGGCTATTGCCTTATCAAGCTGTCTGTAATCAGGATTATCTGCTCTCAATTCCATCAATGCTTGATGACCTTCGGCTTTACTAAATCCTAATCCCATCAATGGAAACTTATAAGTCCATAAAACTCCTTCTGCTTTAATCCTTCTAAAGACTTCCACTGCATTTTTGCCCAACATTAGTTCCTGTGCGGTTGCTGGTAGCTTATAAAAATCAGTTTCTTTCCAAAAGTTATCTTCTACCGCTAATACTTCACCAAAGACGGAGAAATTGATGGTGTATTCAATGATTTGTCCGCCTATTTCTTTGGAGATAGTAGTGGTTGCTGTATAATGCTTTGGAATGTTTACTGTCAATAATTAAAATTTTTATTGAAAAGATGCCCTAAGATATAGCTTATCCAACACCTCTCCAAACACCGTAAAGGTCAGGGTATACACGAAAGGTTGCCCTTCGATTTCCTGCACCACAGTGGTTTTTGTAATTAAGTGTTTGGGTATTGGGTGATTCATTTATTTACTTTCATTTTTTAGAACATATTTAATTTTCGGATAACTCTCTTCAACTGCACTTAGAATATTCCAATTATTTTGCTCTTGAGCATATTTAGCCAAAACTTTTGCTGCTGCTATATCTGATATTGCCCCTAAAAATTGTAATAATTTTAATTTAATGTCATATTGATTAAACATGCCCGCTTTATAAAGGAATCCATAATTTCTGTAATCATGCTAACTAGTATTCTTAAATTTTAATTGTGATAATTTCCTCTTAATTCAAAGTAAAGAAGGTTTTTCATTTCCTTAGATTGGAAATTTTTAAAACAATCAAAAAGTTCTTGCTTTATACTCGTATTTCCAAATCCTATTTCCTTTTTATGTGTATGATAATAATCAATTAATTTATCTTTTAGTTCGGCTTTCTCGTAAACCGACAAACTATGTAATATCGCTCCATCATATTTATAATTGGTTTTCCCTAATCTCGAAATCAACATTTCATAAGTATCTTCATTGGGGAATATAGTTAAGTAACGCCCCCTTTAAAAATCGTTTTAAAAGTTTTACCAAGAAAAGAGGATTCTGCTGTATCATAACGGTCGTATTAACTATCTAATAAACTGCCGCAAATAATCATGACTCTGCCGTAACGACAAAAGTCGCTTAGAAAGTTCCCCTTCAAAAGCTCTATCCTCTACTTCTACACAAACAGGCCCTTCATAACCAATATCATTTAAAGTCGCCACAAATTTTGCCCAATTCACATCCCCTAATCCCGGTAATTTAGGCGTATGCCACAAATTAGGATGCGACCAAACCCCAACTTCATCTAAAATATGTCGGTCTATTCGAAGGTCTTTGGCATGGATATGGAACATTTTATCCGCAAAATTGCGCATTGGAGCAAGATAATCCATATGCTGTAAAACCATGTGAGAAGGGTCGTAATTAATCCCAAAATAATCGCTAGGAATGGACTCAAACATCTGTTGCCAAACCCTTGGACTTATGGCTAGATTTTGTCCACCCGGCCATTCATTTTTGGTGAATTTCATGGGGCAATTTTCGATACCAATCTTGATTTTGTTCTTTTCGGCATGGGCAATAATGGGTGTCCATATTTTAAGGAAATCTGGCCAGTTCTCTTCAATCGTTTTAGCAGGGTCCCGCCCTATAAAAGTATTAACATTTTTTAATCCCAATAGGACCGCAGCGTCAATCAATTTTTTAATATGATTGCTATATATTTTTCGCTCTTTTTTATTGGGGGTCAAAGGATTGGGATAATAGCCTAGTCCACTAATTTTTACTTTTTTGGCTTTACATAATTTATTAATGGTTTTTGCCTCTTTTTTTGTTAATGCCGTCACATCAATGTGAGTTACCCCTGCATAGCGACGGGTCGCTTTGCCTTTAGGCCAGCACATCACTTCGATACAATCATAACCTATTTCAGCGGCATGGTCGATGACTTCTGATAAGTTTAATTCGGGTAAAATGGCGGTGACAAATCCTAGTTGCATCTTTGAATGGTAATTTTTAAATGGTGATTTTGATAACAAATTTAACAAATAACACTTTCGGGTAATAATTTTACTCAAGAATTAGTTTTAATTTTGAGACAGGTTGATATTCAAACCTACTGATTGTTTCATTTAGAATTCATAAGATTAAAAAATACGAATGACTATTTTTAAAAAGTTATTATTAATTACTGCTGTTAGTCTATCTCTTTTTTGGCTTGGTTGCCAAAGCGAGGCTGGAAAAGCAGCGGATAAGGCATTAGAAGCCATCCCTTCCAATGCAACCGTAGTGACTGCTTTTGATTTGCCAACCTTAATGGAAAAGGCCAATTTTGAAGCAGTTAAGCAAATGGATTTTTATCAATTTTTTGCTGAAAAGGCAGAAGAAGAAAGTGATATTTTAGCAACGGTATTTGCCAATCCAGAAAATTCGGGGATTGACTTGACTAAAAATGCTTATGTATCCATAGAATTAAATCCTGATAATCCAGAGGAAATTTATACGGGTATTATATTCAATTTGACCAGCTCAGAAGATTTTGCAGGCTTTGCCAATTCTTTTAGAGATGCTCGGGTTGGAAAAAGAAGTGGGTATCAAATTGCGGACCTAAATGAATCTACGTCTTTGGCTTGGAACGAACGTGTTGGCGTGATTGCATTAGGAGAAGGCATTTATGAAACAGATGAAGTTATGGATGCTTTTTTTGCGCCAAGTTCAGATAAAAGTATGTCCAATAACGAAAATCTCAATGCCTTATTAGCGGAAAAACACGATGTGACATCTTGGTTAACGTCTAATGCTTTGGCTCAAAATAAAAGTGCTAAACTGGTTTTATCGCTGGCTAAAATTGACCCCGAAGCCTTAAACGATAATTTTGTGCATGGGCATGTGGACTTTGACCAAGGAAAAGTGGATGCCAAACTCGATTACTTCTTTCAAGAAAAGTTAATTGAAGACATCAATTTGTTATTCAAAGAAAATGTAAAAACTGATTTTTCGCCTTATGTTTCTGGTGAAAATTTGAACATTTATTTATCCGCTGCGCTAAATTTTGAGGGGTTAAATACCGCTTTGAGTAAAAGACCGCAGATTAAAATGTTTGCAGATTTTGCCCTTAAAAGTTATGGTTTAAGTATTCAAAAGTTAGAGGATGCCTTGGACGGAGATTTTGTTTTTGCTACTTATACAGGTAATGTCAACAATCGACAAGAGGGACTTTTTGCGCTTAAATTAAAAGACCCCGCTCAATTTGAAGCCTTTTTAAAACTGGCAGAAGAAAAAGAATTGGTCACCTATATAGGCAATGACCGGTATCTGCTTGCCCCAACTTTACCAAAAATGTTGGCAAGTATTTTACCCATAGAAATTGGAAGCGCCTTTGACAATCAATTGATGATTCATGATGGCATGGCATTTATCTCTGGCAATACAGACAGATTAGAAGCTATTGATAATGGCACCATTGTCACCGCTGATAAAGCACCTGATAATATTGTAAAAATGGTCAACGAAAATCCATTGGCTTTATTCGTAGACTTTAATTCGCTTAAACGAGTCGGTTTGCCCGGTACAAGTAGGCTGAACTTATTAGAATTTAGCGGCAATAAAAAAGGTGCGGATTTACAATTGGGGTTAAAAGACGAATCTATCAACAGTTTGCAAGCAATCTTTGAAATAATTAATGAAGAATTTTTAAAGGATAGAGAGCAGAAACGAGAAGTTTCTCAAGAAAAGAG
>CAYMSC010000382.1:0-6406 GCA_964392805.1 uncultured Saprospiraceae bacterium | reverse complement strand
AGGATCAAAAGAAGCCGTCCTAGATGTTCAAGTTATTGTTTTGCCGTTACTTACTCGTTTTACTAAAACAGCCCCAAAGGTAAAATGTTTTTTGATGCTTTTTTAGGCATGAGGTAGGAAAAAATAGATTCTGTGTTTTTTAATATAGGCGGTTCTTTAAAAAATAGACAAAGCCGTATATAAGTTAATTAGCAGGATCCAATACCAAATCCAGTTTAACCCGTCCCTCTTCTCTTTCCACCACAATTTCCACTTTATCCCCTACCTTATAATTTTCTAAAGTTAGTAAATAATCGTTTTCATTTTCTATCGATTCGCCATCAATTTCAACAATTATATCTCCTAGATGTAATTTGCCGTATTTATCTCTATAGGTAGGTCGAATACCTGCTTTTTCGGCAGCGGTTTCTTCCCAAACCACTTTTACTAAAACGCCTTTTCTTCCTAATTGAGCAGTCGTTCGTTGTGGAAAAAATTCCACGCCCATTGTTGGACGTTGTAATTTTCCATGTTTAATTAAATCGGGAACCACCCATTTTACCGCATCTACAGGAATAGAAAAACCAATACCTGCACTAGCACCAGAAGGGCTATATATCGCTGTATTTACACCAATCAATTCTCCTGATGAATTAAGTAGTGGACCTCCAGAATTCCCTGGATTAATAGCAGCATCCGTTTGGATAACATCTCGAATTGGAATGCCTTGAGTAGAATTAATTTCTCTTCCTAAGGCACTCACGATACCAGTCGTTAAGGTTTGGTCTAAACCAAATGGATTTCCGATGGCATAAACAGACTGCCCTACTCTAAGATTATAAGATTTTCCTGTTCGAATTGGACGTAATTTTTCTTCAGGCGTATCTATTTTTAAAACAGCAAGGTCTTTAGAAGGTGCGATGCCTACTAGTGTAGCGGGATAAGAAGTTTGGTCAGATAGCGTCACCATTGCCTTATCTGCCCCTTTAATTACATGGTAGTTCGTGATAATATGACCATTATAATCCCATATAAACCCAGACCCACTCCCACTTTTATATTCTTTTAAACTTCTTGTAAAGTAATCTCGCCGCACATCGGTCGTGGTAATAAAAACAACGGACGGTGTTGCCTTCTCAAAAAGAGAAATAGTCGCCATTTCTGCGTCATCTAAACCTTTAACAGGTTCATTATTTCTCGAAGGTGCTACTTTTTCTTCAGTAAAGGTGGTCGCTTGCAACTTTTGTATATCTTTGGGATTTAATCGAGAACCACTATTCTGTTGATTAATTTTCCAACTGGTCCCTGCGTAAAAAGCTGCTCCAGTAATTAGCAAAATTAAAATAAAACGGAGTGCATTTTTCATAAGTTTAGTTTTTTGATTCTTACAATTTCGGATGATTTACACTCAAATATAACGCAATTTTGATTTTTTTGATTATTAAAAATTAGGTTTTAAATTCTTTTTAACTTTTTAGGAGTTAGTCTTCTGTCAAGTAAGAAATGATAGGTTTCCGAATTGAAACGCTTGGAGGACGGAAAGACAATCCAAGGTTTTTATACCCTGGTCTTGGAGTGTCTTCAAGACCTCCAAGTGTCTCTTCAAAATAGCATTATCCGTTAAATCATAGTTGGCAGAACACTATTTTTAATTTCACCTACTTTAACAAAAAACTAAAATTGGTCCTTCAATGATGCTATTTATCCAGATATTACTGATTATTTTTTTTCCTTGGTTAGCCAAAATAATTTCAAAATCAACTTTTTCTTGGTTGAGTCCAGTGGTTTTGTGTTATACCTTGGGAATTGTTTTAGCTAATATTTCTGCTATAAATCTAAATATTCCAGTTGCTACTTATTTTACACAAGGCACTATCCTACTCGCTATTCCTTTTTTACTGTTTGCCACTAATTTAAGTGGTTGGTACAAAGATTTCAAGAATATGGTTCTAGCTTTTTTACTCTGTGTTTTATGTGGAATGATTGGGACAAGTTTGACAGGTCTATATTTTAAAGATAGCATGGTGGATGCTTGGAGAATAGCAGGAATGATGGCCGCTATATTTTCTGGAGGTATCCCCAATATGCAAGCTGTCGGAATTGCTTTGGAAGCAGAAAATCAAACCATCGTTTTATTAAATGCGGCAGATATTTTTATTGGCGGGTTTTACCTCATTTTTATGACGACGATAGCTATAAAAATTTTGAATTTATTTCTCAACAACTATTTAATTGGAAATTTAAATCTGAGTAAAAATAATTTTCATAATGAAAAAATAACCTTTAAAAATCTATTGATAACCTTGCTATTTGCACTCGGTATTATTGGGGTTTCTGTAGGTTCAAGCTTTATGTTTTACGGTGAACTCGCTTCTACGTTCATCATATTGGCATTAACGACACTTAGTATAGGTATCTCCAGACTGTCCATCATCCAATCAATTGAGGGTACTTTTGAGGTAGGAGACTATTTACTCTTAATGTTTTGTGTAGCGGTGGGCATGATGGCTAATTTTAATAATATCCTAGAAAATGGCTGGCAGATTGTTCAATTTATGGCAATGGCTTGGTTCATCACAGTAATCACTCACTGGTTTTTTTGTTATCTGTTCAAATTAGATAGCGATACGGTACTTATTGCAAGCGTTGCAGCTATTTATGGTCCCGTATTTATTGGGCAGATAGCAAGTACCATTGATAATCGAAGATTGGTTTTTCCCGGAATTGCCTTAGGATTAGTAGGAATAGCTTTAGGAAACTATGTAGGTATTTTTATAGCGTGGTTATTGAGAATGGGCTAAAAATTGGAAACTATCGACTGTTCAAACACAATCAATAATTTCCAAAAAATGTAATCAATAATTTTTAAATCTTATTTTGAATTTATTTACTTCCTTTAACGAAACGGTCAATAGCTAAAGTTTGGTTGTCAAATTGTACCTCGATAGAATAAATCCCAAACGTCAATTGTTCAACTTGTAATTGGACTTGATTAAAGCCGTCATTTAAAGTTACTGCTTGGCGTTTTACGACTCTACCCGTGGCATCAAGGATAACTAGGTCACCATCTGTTTTTCCATTTGTCCAGGTCATATCAACAAATACCTCATTTATGGCTGGATTAGGATAAACGTTAGTTTCTTCGGCTACAATTTCGTTAGATTCAATACTTGTCGTTAATTCTGCTGATTGGCAAGGTACTTCTGAAGAAGCAACAACATTACCAACATAAGCTTCTCCCCTTGCTCCAAAAACAGTTATAGAATTGCCAACATTAGCACTTCTACTATTAGGCGCCATAAAAGGGTCTTCTTCATTGTCCATTAAAACTACTGAACCAGAACATGGTAACGCATTTTTAAAAGAAAATAAAGGCATTTCTACTCCAGCTTCATAATTAAAGTCAATGGTACCTAAAGTACTCAAACCGATTGAAATATAATCAACTCCTGGTTCTTCCGACGGACTATTACTTCGAGAATTTGATTGCCAATCAATATTTAATTGAAGGCTTTTTAAATCATCCACCTCAAAAGATTCCGTCGGTACTTTAAGTGTAACTTGGGCAGTACTAGTAATGTTATGCGGATGTGTCCACGTTTGCTCAGGAATCAAAGAAACTTGATACGTTTCACCATCTTCTAACATCGTTAGTTTAAACTGAATTTGTGCTGTAGAAATGCAAAAGCTTGTCAGGACAAATAAACTTGTCAATAAGCCTTTAAAAATTTGTGTGTTGTTCATCTTAAATGTCATAATAAAAACAATTGTTTATAGGTTTGATTAATACTGGTATAAAGATTTGCTAAAACTTAATTTCAGTATGAAAAGCAACCAATAAAGTCTACAATCATCTGTTATTGATAACAGTTTAAAAATGTTTGTTTTTCCTTTTTTGATAAATCTCTCCATAAATTCTAAAATTTTGTATTAACTATCCTTAAACCCTAAGGTATTTGTTCTGTAATTGAAAAATTCAAACGAAACTGAGTATTCTCTGGATGAAATAATACGTTAAAAAATATTATCGCATCTATATCGTTTCGTGGTCCTTGATATTTTACTCTTCCGTCTAAGTTTGTATCGGAGCCATAATATCCCTGTATAACACTATTATAAGTGATAGGTCTATCTGGATTCGCAAACCAAAGCGATAGGAAAATATCAAAGAATATCATATCTCTATCTGGTAATCCTAAACCTCCACCTGCTAAGATGATACGATTATCAGGATTGGCATTTCCACCCCACAATGCCATTACATTGTTTAATTTGGTTTGTGCATTTGTTCCATAAGTTCTGGTATTGGGGTCCGTAAAATCAATTTCAATCGCTTCTTCTGAGGCAAAATCAATCGCTTCTGCGGTCATAACTCCTAAGTGATTTCTATGCTTAACCACCACAAAGTAGCTTTCATCTGGTACATCAAATTGAATATTTGATACACCGTCTACCTCAACAATATCCCCATCTCTTTGTAATAAAGCAGCCTTTGTCATAATGACTGTTTTTGCATCGGCCGCAGACCGTATTTCAAGGAATACCCAATCTACAATAGCATCATCGCCATTCACTTCTAATACTTCAGAAGTAGTCGTTTCACCACCGCCTGTTCCAAAATGAACGAAGGTTGGTAATCCAGTATAGGGTTCTGTTAATGGAAGAAAGCCTCTTCTTCGAAGTTGGTCAGTCATCATCCCTTGGCTATTGGCGTAAGGCCCTTGTATAAATGCCTTAATGGCAAGCTCCCTATTAATAGCATCGCTAGTAGTACATGCCAGTGCGTCGGAGGTTCTTATCTCGTGTAGTTCTCCTATCCTAATCATTGCAGTACCATCATTTGGCGTACTGCTATTAAAATGTGTTCTGCTAGTATCAAAGGTAATATTTGGCATTGCCGAATTATCCATGATATCAAAACAAATTTGGCCAATGTCTTCCCATCTTTCGGAAGTTAATTCTGGGCAACTTGCTCCTTCTGCATCTAAAATCATCGTCAAACACATCTTTCCCGGAACAGAGGAAGCGTCATATTGATGCACTCCCCAAGGACTTGCTGTTCCACCAATACAGGTCTCTTCTTCATCAAATTGCTCTGAAGTATAATTTGCAAATTCTAATGCATCTTCGTTATAAGTAATCATTAGAGAAGAGGTACCTATAGTAAAATCTGTTTGTTGGGCTCTTGCTTGTAGCATGACACAATAAGTATTACTCGAACAATCTAAAGTTGGTCGGAATCTTAAATCAATTTCGTTAACAACTTCTGGCGCAGATTCTCCCACACAGTTACAATTGCCATCGTGCGCATCGTTTATGGTCGCTAAATCGCCGTCCGTGCATGGAATGCCTTTTTCTGGACAAGTATTTTCAAGACAAATAATTTCAATTATTTTACCGGATTGGCAAACACTCACTCTATCCGTTAATTCAATAAAACTGAAAAGTATTTCTTGTCCCGCTGCCAAACTAATTCCTTCAGGAACGATGGCAGGTTCTAAAATAGTTCCATCCGACAACTCAATTAAAAGCTGACAACCTCCAATGTCTGAGCCATCAAAAACGATTCCTTTATTATCTAAAGCACATGGGATACCTACGCAACCGCATTCTCCATCTTCTTGATCTCCGAACGTATCTGCCTGCCCGTCATCACAAGCTGTTCCTATTGGATTACAGCATGCAAAATCGTTGCTAAGAATCATTGAGAAACAAGCTCCGTCTGATAATTCATTCGCTAAGGTGGATTCTTGGTAAGTTATTTCAAATTCGACCACCCCAGTAGTTCCTGCTTCGGCATCATAAAATAACCCTTCTCCTCTATTTCCTAAATTATCACTCCAAACTACTGAATAATTTTCAGCGCATTCTAAAGTTAATTGTACCCCACATCCTTCTGATATTGCTAGGAAATCAGCGCGAATTTGAGGTAATACTTGAAAGGAAATAGATATAATTCTTAACAAACAATCATTTTCATCGGTTACTTCAACATCAATATTAAAGGTTCGCATTCCACAATCAGCCCCCTCATTTTCAAGCACTATTTGCTCAGGACTTAAATTATTAGCATTATTTAAAATAGTGTAGTTTAAATTATCAGAAAAATCTAAACGTTCTTTTAAATTAATAACATCTCCATGACAGCCTGTTAATGCTATGGTTTCCTGCGTTGGTTCTGGGCAATCTATTATACAATTGAATGGCGCCTCAAATAATTTACTAAAACAACCTAATTCTACTTCCGATAAAATAATGGCATCCGTCAAATATTCAGCCGTAAAATGTACTGTTCCTTCTGTATTCTGTGCTGCTGTATAGGTAAGTCCTTCTCCTGTGTTTCCATTACTATCTTCCCAGGTTACTAGATAGTTTTCTGGACATTCTAAGCCTAATGTAACTTCACAAGTACCATTTGTATTGGATA
>CAYMSC010000381.1:0-6409 GCA_964392805.1 uncultured Saprospiraceae bacterium | reverse complement strand
CCCTTGTTTTAGCCACGCTTAGGCAGCGTTTTCAAAAAGTGTACGGTAGAGAAAAAAATATCAGCGGATAAAAAATAGCATGCAATATTCACTAACTATTAATTCATCGTCTTTGAGTTCTAATACCCAATCTGTCACACAAGACGCAATGTTACAGGAGTGGCAAGAAATACAAGCTGCCCAACAAAACCCTGCGGCTTTTCGACCCTTGTATGACCGCTATTACGAACCCATTTTTCGCTTTATTCACCGTCGGACGGGAGATGAGTCCTTATCAGCTGACATCTGTTCGGAAGTCTTTTTTAAAGCGATGCAAAAGTTAACTGGATATACCTTTAAAGGTGTACCTTTTTCCGCTTGGTTGTATAGAATTGCCAGTAATGAAATCACCCAACATTTTAGGAATACCCAGAAAAACCGTGTGGTAAGTGTGGAAACGACGACCTTACCCCAGCTAATGGAAGAAATGGGCGACTTGGAAGCAGTAGGAAATCACCGATTCCAAGAAGCCCTTATTCCATGCCTTAATGAATTGAAAGCAAAAGATTTAGAACTCATTGAATTGCGCTTTTTTGAACAAAGACCATTTAAAGAAATTGCTGGATTATTAGATATTACAGAAAGTAGCTGCAAAATGAGAACATACCGTGTATTGGAACGATTAAAAAAAATATTATTGAAAAAGGATGCCTAGGGCAAAGGACTTGAAGTGGAGGATTTCCTCCCTCAAGCCCTCCGTCCTAAACCCTCCGCCAAAATTGCATTTATGAAAAACAACTACAATTATAAAATAAATCAACAACCGCTCGATAAAGGAAATATCGATAAGTATAAAGATTTCGATGCCTTAATGAAGCGAGTAGAGGCGGCAAATCCGCCTCCAAAAAATCAACTGAAAGTAGCCAGTAAAAGACTTTATGTATGGGCAGGTGGTATAGCCGCAGCCTTATTAATTGGCTTTTTTGTGCTCCCTAATTTATTTCAAAACCAATCGGATTATCCCGCTATTTCAAGTGCCTATTTTGCAGAACAGCCTTTTGTGAATCCGCCTGTAAAACAATTGGAAAAAAAGGCAGAAACGGTAACCGTTAATGCGAATGACGGAGGAATCTACCAATTCCCTTCTGGTTCAAAAATGGTCGTACCTAAGGCAGCTTTTGCTAATAAATACGGAGCATTAATTGAAGGCGAGGTCGAAATTCATTTTAAAGAATATCATGATTATGTAGATTTCTTTTTGAGTGGTATTCCGATGGAAATTAAGGTAGATGGTAAAGATGGGGTATTAGAATCGGCAGGGATGATTGAAGTGTATGCGACTCAAAATGGAGAACAATTGAGCATGTTGCCCGAAAAACCAATTGATATTGAATTAAAAAGTAAAATTGCTTTTACTGGAGATACCCCACCAGCATTTAATATTTATTATTTGGATGAAGACAAACGAGCATGGGATTTGCAAGGGAAAGATAAGATTGAAATAGAGCAAGTAAGAGAAGAAAGCAAAACTATTTTTACAAAAGATGACCAAGGAAATATCATTGGAGGTAATACTCCTTATGTAAAAGTAATCGGTGACCCCAATGATGTAAATTTTGCAGGAGCGGTAACTTATGATACCACTTATGTAGAAACAGAAACTTCTTTATTAGCTGCTGCCGAAGCACAAAAGGAGAATTTACAACAAAAAAATGAAGCGGAAATAGCTCAAGTAGACCAACAATTTAAATTGCCTGTTCAACCAGAAAAACCAGAATTATACGATGGTAATTCAATGACCATGGAGTTGGATATTAAAGGAGAAAGTTTGGGTGCTAAAAACTATGAAGGAACAATTTTTCAGGTGCTAACTGTGATTGATGCCTTTGATGATTTTTCTTCGACTGTTTGGGAAGAATTTGATTTGGTTCGACAAGCAGACGCTTCTTTTGATTTAAATTTGACTAAAGGAGACCAAAAGAAAACTTTGAAAGTTAAACCAGTATTAGTTGGACAAGATTATGATAGGGCCTTAGAACAATTTGAAACTCAATTAGCTGATTATCGAAAGAAAAAAGAAGAAATAGCCCAAGAAATAGCGACTAAAAAACAAGAGATAGCGGAACGATTGGTGATTGAACAAGCGGCATCTGATAAAAGTTTTTCCGAACGAATTGCCGCATTAAAAGCTAAAGGACATGATAATTATGCGACCAATGAAATTCTCAAAAGAACGGTCGTTAATAATTTTCAAATTAACCGTTTTGGAATTTGGAACTGCGACCGACCACGACCTGCTTATCTGGCGGTTTTAGCAGGAACTTTCCAAGACCAATCCTTTAATCACTACCGAAAGAATGTGGTTTACCATACAGATAAATCTCAAAATACGGTTCGTCGTTTTTATATTAAAGACATCGCCAATGTTCAATTTAATACGGAAAGTGAGAACTTATTGTGGTTGGTCACGGAAGAAAACAAACTAGCCGTTTTTTATCCTGAATATTTCGAACGCATTCAACAGAAAAACGGGGACTACGTTTTTGAAATGGATTTGAATCCAAAGGAGATTAATTCAGAAGCGGATGTTCGGAGTATTTTGCGGTTGTAAGAGATATCGTGATTGTCGGTAGAAAAGAATAACCTAAGCCATAGCTAATAGGATTGGAACACGGATTTAACGGTTACTGTATTATACTTGCTCTAGGTCGTGTGCTATTAATTTCTTTTTTTCTAAACCTCTTTTTTTAAGCGTTTTGGAAGGAGATAATTTTAACAGATTTTTGGCATCTGACCTAGAACAAGTCTAATATAGTAACCGTTTTTTCTGTATATTTTCCAAAGAAGCCTGCCTATCCGTGAGCGATTTACAAACAGCGTTTGTTCATGTGCCGAATCCTACTAGAACTAAGTAAGTTATTTTTGTTAGCTATCTAACCTTTGTCGTATATTAGATATTTTTATAATTTGTTCTTCCATAGTTGCTAAATTAAATGCAAATTTGCGGTTAATGACCATAAGTTAACTGAAATTTAAACCCATGTACAAGCACCCATTAAGTCACTTACTAGCTTGCCTATTTATCTTTTTTATTCCAAATTTTTCTAGTGCAAATAATACTTGTGCCGATGCAATATTAGTAGAACCCGACACTTACGAAGTGGAAGCTTTTACTGGAGATGGAGCCGTTTTTCAAGGAGCAACGGCTGCTGTTTGGTATCGCTACGAACCAACTGAACGAGGGGTGTTTACAGTAAGTTCTTGTGGTGGTGGCGGAGACACTCGGTTGGTCATCATGCTTTTGGATGATTGTTCGGCTGCGGCTGGTTTACAAATCATCAATTCCGCAGAAGATAACTGTGAAGATGGGAATGGTGGCATGACTGCATCAACAGCAGATGTAGTTGCTGTACCAGGCTTTTCTTTTGTTATTTATTGGGATAATGGACAAAGTGAAGATGGATTTACCTGGACATTAACCTTTGAAGCAGAGGGAACGACTCCCGCAGGTGCAGCTTGTGAAACCGCAGAATTTATAACGGATGGCGACCACCAAGTTGATACTTTGACAGGAACAGGGGCCGCTTTCTTAGATGCTGTAAGTGCTCAATGGTATGCTTATACACCTGCCTTTGATGGTACGCTTTTCGTGAATTCATGTGCTAGTGGAGTCGATACTCGACTTTTTATCTGGGAAGGTATTTGTGGAGCATTACAAATTTTAGCACAAGATGATAATGGTTGCGATAACTCTAATGCTTCTAGCTTAGAAGCACAATCAACCATTGTAGCAGCAGGGGAAACCTATTTGATATACTGGGATGACCACGGATCCAATGAAGGTTTTAGCTTTACTGTTTTTTTAGACCCTTTACGAACATCGACTCAAGAACCTAAATGGGCGAATAGTTTAAAATTATATCCTAATCCTGTGGATAAACAATTATTTGTGGACTACGAATTTGGTTTGCCAACCGATTTACAACTTACAATTTTTAATCAACTAGGACAGCAATTATTAACCGAAAATTGGCGGCAATTTCAAAAAGGAAGTATTGATGTACCCACCGATAATTTACCAAACGGATTGTATTTCCTTAATCTGACCACAAATAAGGAACAAGTAACAAGAACCTTTTATGTGAATGGTAAATTGTGAGCGGTAAATCAAATTGCCCAAGGCCTATCCCGACTAGTCAAAGAAATATGCAAATGGTCTCCTGTACCACCATGCCGAAGCGTATTAAAGCCCATAACTTTAAAGTATAATTGTAGTAAGCTATTTCTTAACCAGCTTCTATTTTTGACCCGAACATCAAATGCGTGGACATAGCCATTTTTTTGTTGATAATGGAGGGAATTTTTCTTTGATTTTAAGCCCATTTTCCGATAATCTTCTGGTTGCCGATTGGCATCCGTCATGATTAAGCCTTCATCCAAATGAATAATGGTACTAATACTTAAACGTAAAATAGGGTGGAGGCTGGTAAATTCGTTTTGCACACTTGCATGTTTAGCATTTTGTTCGGAGAAAAAATAGAGGGCATGAACCCCATAACCTACTACTAAAATTAAGGCAACTATCAATTTATTTTTTAAACTGCCTACCTTTCCAGTTAAACTTCCGTAGAAGAAAATTAGGTAAATAAGCAAGAGAAAAATGGTAATAGTGGCAGCACCAAAAATAGCAGTCCAAGAACCATAATTTTGTTGTTCGTAGAGAAAAACAGCGCCTCTTACAAAACAGATAAAAGGCAGAGAAAGCAGCAAGATGACTTTAAAAATAAGGTAAAAGATGGTCTTCATTATTATTAAACGCTAAGTTAATATATTCATCAAATTATCCTATTCCATCGAATTATTAAAAAAAATACTACCAATGGTTAGAATCACTAGAAAAACACTACTTTTTTTATCCTTTTTATTGAGTATGACTATTTTTTTTAGTTGTCAAAGTACGGCTACTAAATCACCTGACGACAAGAAAATAGAAATAAATGTAGCACAACTCGTCGGAAAATGGCAAGCAGTCGACAACCCTAAAACAGTCATAGAATTGACAAACACTCGAATGTATTCTTTTTATAATGGTTTAAAATTATCTGATGAATCTCTGATGATTTATCATAATTGTGTAGCTTGGTGTATTCCTAAAGATCGTGCCCAAATGCCCTGTATTATTACCGATGGTAAACGTGCAGAAAACTGTTTTGAAATAATAGAATTAACGGACAAAAAGCTAACTTACGCATTGATGGGTAAAGTTCCTAAAATATTCAATTTTCAAAAAATGTAAATGAGCAAAATTCAATTTAAAAACACCCATATTACGGTTTTTGAATCCGCTCTTTTTCGGACAACAACTACTATTATTGAAACGGATGACTTGTTACTTTTAGTTGACCCCAATTGGTTGCCAAGTGAAATTGAAACCATACAATTAGAGGTGCAGCGAAGAAAGAGGAATAAACCCTTCTTTCTTTTGTTTACCCATTCTGATTATGACCATATTATTGGCTATCGTGCTTTTGAAAACACAAAAGTCATTGCTAGTCAGGCATTTATGGACAATGAAAGTAAAACGAAAATCATTCAACAAATCAATGATTGGGATGATGAAAACTATATCCTTAGAAACTATCCAATAGAGTATCCCAACGTCGATTTGGTCATTCGGCAAGATGGTCAACAACTAAAAATAGGCAACACCACTTTAACTTTTTACTTAGCTCCCGGCCATAACATAGATGGTATTTTTACGATTGTAGAACCGCTCGGCATTTGGGTAGCGGGAGATTATTTGAGTAATATAGAATTTCCTTATATTTATCATAGTTCTTTTGCTTATGAAACGACGATGGCTAAGGTAACTACTATTTTGTCAAATCATAAGATTCATCAATTAATTACAGGACATGGAGATATGGCTTTTGAAACTGCAGAAATTTTAAAAAGAAAAGAAGATAGCCTAAAATATATTCGTGATTTAAGAATGGCTTTGCAAAATAATGTCCCTTTTGATTTTGAACTTTTAATGGAGACTTATCGTTTTCCTAAAATAATGAAGCAATTTCATAATGGAAACGTGGCACTGATTAAAAAAGAAATGAGTTGACTTCAAATAGGTAATCTTAGTATTTTTTCAAAATTCCTTAGCGTTATTAAAACTTTACTTCCCCGTTATGCTTCTGTGATACTTAAACTTTACCTTTGTAGTATAAAGAATTTCACATATAAGAGAGCAAGTAATAAATAAGATACCCAAAATGACGGTTTTATTTTGTTCTTATCCAAGGCGCAAAAAACGGAGTTACCCCTTTGGGTAATGAGTATTTTTGCAACGCAGAAGAAGGGCAAAAGAAAGCTGTCAGATGAGTAGGTTATATTTTACCTGTTCCCTAGCCATCTTTATTTTTTTAAAATTAAAAAT
>CAYMSC010000380.1:0-6437 GCA_964392805.1 uncultured Saprospiraceae bacterium | reverse complement strand
ACCACTAGTGCAATTACTAGTAAATATTTTACCTTTAATAAATTTAAGTCTTATCGTTATGAAAAATGTTTTTTATTCCTTTTTGTTAGTATCAATAATAGCGTTTTTTTTTACTAATTGTCAACAAGGTACTTCTAATAGTCAACAAGATATGACCAATACTGCTCTTGTTGATTTGACGGGATTCACTACTACTAACATTGCGGATGGGGCGGGTCAAAAAGCAATAAAAAAAGGACCCAATGGAGAAATTATAGAAGAAGGTATTCTCATAAATGGCGCTAAAAATGGCGCTTGGATAACTTATCATCCAAATAAGGATAAGGCGATTAAAACAATGGCCAATTATGTTAACAATGAATTAAATGGTATTTTCTTAACTTTTTCAGACCGAGGACAAATTGAAACATTGACGACCTATGCTAATGGAGAATATGACGGCAATTTTGCGAAATTTCGATTTGGTAATATGGAAGAGTCCGCCACTTATGTGAATGGTCAATTAGAAGGCTTGTATAAAAAATTCTATCCAACCAGAAAAATTCAGATGGAAGCCGAATACAAAAATGGCCTTCAAGATGGATTTTATAAGTATTATGATGAAGAAGGGGAAGTTGTAATGGAATATCAATATAAAAATGGTGAAAAAGTAGCTGGTGGAATGAAAAAATGAGTAAATTGCTGATTATTAAGAGAAAATAGGAGAATTCCTATTTTCCTGTTCTATGAGAAAACTAAATTATTCCAACAATATGGAAAATGACCATTTGGTAGAACGCAACCAAAGGATGGTTGAGCGTACCTTACCAGCTTCTTATAAGGAGGCTATTCCCAATGTATTGGACATTATAGACGCATTAGAAATTGATGTTAGAGGTTTTGAATTTGCTAATAAATGGATTACTTCTTTATTAGCACAGCGTCCAACTACCTTTCAAATTGTTCCACCCAATAGTGCGAAGTCCAAAGTAGCCCACTTATTTTTTAATGCAAAAAATACGGAAAAGATTAAAGGGTATAAAAATTTAGCCTTTGGATTTCCGATTTTAACAAAAAAAGATGGAACAGCATCGACGGGCTTAGTTTCTATGCCTATTTTTTTATGGGATATTCACTTAGAACCGAATGCACATAAAGTGAATCATTGGCTGATTAATAAAAAAGAACCAACCACTGTAATCATTAATCCTTTGCTAGCGGATATGGGGGAGGAGGTTGCAGATTTGATTAAAAAATATACCCTTAGAATTGATAAACGTGGTGTGAATAAGGAGCTTTGTTGGTCTTTTTGTGGGACTTTAGCGACGCTACTTAATTTCTATAATGAACCGCCAAAATATAGCATTGAAAAATTTCCAGAAATAGTAGATTTAGCCACTATCCAACAAGGTGGTTCAATCGTTTGGTCTGGGATTTTTTCGGCATTTCCACCCATTCCTTCCTATGCTCTTTCTGATAGTATTTTATCAAAAGATTATTGGCAACAAGCCCTACCTGTTGAAAGTGAAAATAATTTTAAGTTTTGTTATTTACCTTGTGACCACCAGCAGAAGTTAGCTCATATCGCAACGACCAAAAATCGCTTTGTCTTAGTGGAAGGAGCGATTGGAAGTGGAAAAAAACATTGTATTGCGAACTTAATTATTGGCAATTTAATAGCTGGTGAGCGAACGATTATCATAAATCAATCATTAATAAATTTAGAGGGGATTGCTCAAAAATTGGATAAAGAAGGCTTTGGAGACTTAGTTTTTTTATTTAAAAATATTGATTTAGACAAAGATAATTTAATTGACAATCTAATCGCTAAAACAATTAAAGGGGCTAAAAATGTAAATCAAAAAGAAAACGATTTTTTCCATGCTTACCAACGATATGACAAATTTAGAAATCAGATAGAACAGACAGCAGCGGGCTATTCTAAAAGTGTATTTGATATTAATAATTGGACACAAACCGTTGGTTTATACCTTAAAAATAGTCGTTCAGAAGGTAAGGAATTATTAGATACACAACTACAAATCAAAGACTTTAGTTTTGATTTTTTGGAATATGAGAAACTTAAAGATAAGATTGAAAAAAGTGAAGCCTTGTTTAGTGATATGTTTGCTTTTACGCATCCTTTGGATGAACTAAGGTATAAAAAATTTGAAAACGAAAATGCAAGAATTGCCAAAAATGAATTGGCGAGCAGCTTGAATATTCTACAAAATAAAACACAGAAAATACAACGCCAATATTACCAAAAAGTAGGACTGTATAAAGATGATTTAGAGGAGTATTATGAAACCTATTTTTTAAGGCTTAAAAACCAAACAGACCTTACACAAGATACCATTGAGCAACTACAATTGCAATTTGGTAATGAATATGATAAAACGAGTGTTGGTAATTTAAAAATATTTAAAACTTTCTCTGGCAAGTCAAAAACAGCCTTAGCTTTAAAAAATAATATCCTTCAGCAATTTGATGCTTTAAAAGCTGAATACTTTAAAGAACCATTTTTTGATTTTGAATTTTTAGAAGCAACAGCTTCTGGCAATGTTGATTTAATTAATCAACAACTGACAAACTTTGAAACGGCTCTACAAAATTGGCGAATTCGTAGCCAAAAAACTATTCCAGATAATATTAAAAACTTGAGTAGTAAAACCGTTAATGCAAAAATGAAAAGTGCGGAAGCGATTAGTGTTCTTGAACAAGCCATTGGTACTTTAATAGAAGAAGTAAACGCTAGTAATATTTTTATAGAGTTATTTAAGAATAATGCGATGACCTTGCAATTGAAACAGCAGTTGCTAGAGGATATTGCAGAAAAATTGAGCCGAACTATCTTTAATTTAAGAGATTTTGAGGCTATTTATGATTGGAGAAAATTATGGACTACTTTTTCTAAAAAGGAAGAAAATGTGGTTAAAGCATTGATAAAAGTTAGACCTGAAAAATGGTTAACTACTTTTGATGCTTGGTATTATCATAATTTACTGTCCAAGCAAAGTCGTCAAAGTGCTAATTTTGAGCCTTTGCTAAAATCGTATTTAACGCATTATGATTCTTTGAAAGCCAAAACACCAGATTATCTTATAGGAAATTGGGCAAAAAAACGCTTAGATGCGCTGACCTTTATTAAACAAAAAGGAAAAAGTAGCCTCAATTCTTTTTTGAAGAAAGGAAGAGACAAAACTACTTTTGCTAAATATTTTAGCGCAAATATTGATAGAATTACTACTTTTTATCCCGTAATTTTGATGACTGCCGATATGGCTAAGCTGCTTTTAGGCAATCAAGAAAAAGTCTGTTTTGACAATCTAATTATCCAAGATGGTTCTAATTATACTAAGGAAACAGGAGGCAGTTTATTAAATTTAGCAAAGAAAGTACAAGTTTTTGGCTCGAGTAAAAATGGAATGACGGATAGCCCCAATTCTTTTTGGAATTTAGCACGATCTCTAGCAGGAAAACATGTATTACTCAAGCGTCAACATAGTAATGCTGCTAATGCCTTATTGGCTTTTAATAATGTAGCTTTTGACCAACAATTGAAGGTTAGCTTTAAGGAAGATTTCTCCGTTGTACCCATGAGAATTTTGACTTTAAAGGGAGCGTATAAGGAAGCAATGGAGACGAATGAGATGGAATGCCGAGAAATGTTATCCATATTGGCAAATATCAAAGGTACGCCTCAAAATACTTATCCTAAAGTCGGCATTGTTTGTGCTACTGTGGGACAAAGAAATTTATTTGCAAAATATTTATTACAAATCAAACAAAATAAGGAGGATGGTGCAGATAAAATTAGACACTTGGAGCGCAATGGAATGAGTGTTTTTAGCCTCTTTGAATTAGATGGGCAGCAATTTGATATATTAATTTTTTCTTTAACATACAGTGCCATTGATACTTTAGGAGATCTGCCAAAAGCATTAGAGGTGCTTAATACTCCTTTAGGTCTAAGTAAAGTTCAACAATTACTAGCAAGTGGTTTGAAAAAAGTAGTGGTTTGTCATTCTCTTTCTGCTCCATTTATTCAAACACAGATTAATAGTGGAAAGAACGATACCTTGAATATTTTGGCCAATTATCTAACCTTTGGAAATGCTATTCAGTGTAAAGATATACCTGCTGCTAAGAAAGTCCTCTCCCGTTTATCTGCAAATATTACTAAACCAAAAATTGAAGAACAACCAGTATTCTTAGAAGAAGTAGGGCAATACTTATCTGCCTATTTTGAACCCGATAGAATTCTAACCAATCAAATAATTAAGGAAAAATCATATCCCTTGATAATTAAGGGAAAGGTAAAAAAGGGAAGCCATTATATTATTCAGGCAGATAGTTTTTTTAATAATGCAGATGCTTTTTCTTTTGTTTGGCAAAATCACGCTAAACAACGATTAGAAGCAGAAGGCTATCATTTTATTTCTATTTGGTCGAGAGATTGGTGGCGACAACCAGAGGCCCAAGCTAGAAAATTGGCGAGTGAAATTATTCGATTAGATGGAGGGGAGGAGTTGTGATTGGTGTACTCACAATCAAAATTGATGAAAAATGGATATTGAAACCTACCGAAATTATTGTTTATCAAAGAAAGGAGTCGAGGAAACATTCCCCTTCGATGAGGTTACTTTAGTCTTTAAAGTAATGGGAAAAATGTTTGCCCTAACTGGATTAGCCAAAGAAAAATTTGAAGTAAATTTAAAATGTGACCCTGAACGGGCAATGGAATTGCGAGAAGAATATGCACAAATCAGAGCAGGGTTTCACATGAATAAAAAGCATTGGAATACCGTTGCTTTTGAAGAGGGGCTTACAGATGACTTATTATATGAATTGATTGACCATTCTTATGACCTAGTGGTCGCTAAATTAAAAAAAGCAGATAGGGAGTTTTTGAAAAACCTATAATTAAACCTACTTTTGCCCCATTTTGACCTAATTGATTTTCATGCCTGTTGCTACTTCTACTAAATCTGACAAATTACCTTATCTAATTGTAGGTCAAGGGATAGCGGGAACCCTTCTAGCATGGCACTTAGAAAAAGCGAATCAACCCTACCTTATTCTGGATAATAATCACCTAACCTCTGCCTCTAAAATTGCCGCAGGCATTATCAATCCTATTACTGGAAGGCGGTTTGTAAAAAGTTGGATGATTGATGCTTTTTTACCTTTTGCCAAATCAACTTACCAAGAAATTGAAACCGAATTGGGCATACAAGTATGGAAAGATATGGATATTATTCGCTTTTTTAGGAGTAATGCGGAAGGGAATAATTGGTTAACTAAAACAACTTGGGCTGGCTATGATAAATTTTTAAAGAATGAAAAAAATGCCGATTTTCTGCATGATTTTATAAAGGATGAATCGGGTTATGGTACGGTTGCAGGCGCTAAAGTAGATTTGGGAAAAGTTGTTAAAAGTTTTCAAAATTATTTCCAAGAGAAAGAGGTCTTAATTTTAGAACAATTTGATTATGAACAAGTTAAAATTGAATCAACTAAAATAATTTACAAAGAAATTGAAGCTCGAAAGTTGATATTTTGTGAAGGATACGCTGCTTTTAAAAACCCTTGGTTTGCGCATTTCCCGTATGAATCTGCCAAAGGAGAAGCATTAATCATACGCATCCCCAATTTAGTGACTTCGGATATTATTAAAAAACATTTTTTTATTGTTCCATTAGCCAATGATTTATTTTGGTTTGGTTCTAATTATGAATGGGATGACTTATCGAACGAACCAACAGCAATTGGTAGAAATTTTTTAGAAAAAGCATTAAAAGAAATTTTGAAAGTAGACTATGAAATAGTCCATCATTTAGCTGCCGTGAGACCTGTTTTAAAAGATAGAAGACCCGCCATTGGACTACACCCAACAAATCCCAATATTGCTATCTTTAATGGACTAGGCACAAAAGGAACATCTATCGCTCCGTATTGGGCAAATGAGCTGATGTTATTTTTAACCAAAGGAAAGGAAATTCCAAAAGAAGTAAACGCAAAAAGATTTAAACTTCCATAATAAAAGATAAGCATCAGAAATTGGACAATTAGTGGTCGAATTTATAAGTAGTTGACAATTAAAAGGAAGCCATTTTAGGGTCAAGGATTTATAAATCCGATCACTAGACATAATTATTCAATTTTTGTTTAAGACTACCGCATAACTGATTAGCATCATGACCCCTATCAAAAATATATTTACCAGGTCGAACCAATACAACATTGACTTTATGCTTTTTGAACCAATTTGGATATTGATTGTCGGAATCTCTCAAAATGACGATGTTGGAAAGTTTTTATGATTTATTTAGTTTTAAATCTGAATAGGTTGTTCCTGAGGAGAACCTGTTAAGTAATCGAATTATTATTTAACCGCAATCCTCCATCAATATCAATTTCTGCTCCAGTAATAAATCCACTATGCTCGGAACATA
>CAYMSC010000379.1:3723-6452 GCA_964392805.1 uncultured Saprospiraceae bacterium | reverse complement strand
CTATCAAAAACAGCACATAAATCAATAGCTCGCACCCTTACCTCAAAGTGCAATCTCAGTCCATCTAATATATCGAGTGTATTTGGAAGATGCCAGCAGCGAATTATGCGGCTAAATTTTCGGCTAGAAGCAGCCTTGATTCTGGTAGCAGAAGTAGTAGGAACATCCACTTTAAAGTGAAATTGTCCATTGTATTCCAATTTGGATATTTTGACTTTTGTTTTGCTCATACTGGTAACTCGGCCTTCATTTTAAGTAGAAAGATACCATAAAGCTAATAAGATTTTTGAAAACTTAGGTAACTCAGTCTAATTTTTTTTCTTTGGAACTTTAACCTGCTTCAACCGCCCCAAAAAAATCAACCCTAAATTCAAAATCAACAAAGCAAAATTTAACAAGCCCCACTGATTCATCGTTGGTACATTTCTTTCTACAAGGAGTTGTTGGATATTCTGTTCTAGAAACCAAAGTTGACCGCTAGTTTGGCCCGTGACGATTTCTAGTTGACCGTCGTTGTCAATATCTACGAAGGTAGGCGTGGAGAATTCATCCCCACTGGTTAAGATAGGTAAGACATTATTGAAGGGGTTGCAATCGCCGAATAAGCCAATAAATTTGGGGTTAGTAGGCGTGCCGTCATTTCTAAAATAGAGTAAGGTACCTGCTTTATTGCCAATCAGGGCATCTAAATCGCCATCTTGGTCAATATCGGCTAAGGCAGGGGCAAAATTGCTATCTAAATCGACCCCAAAGAAAGGATTGGCAGTATTGGTAATCGGTACAAAATTGGGCGAGCTATTGGTACCATCGTTTCTGAAAAAGAGAATTTGCCCATCTTTATTGCCAATAAAAGCGTCTATGTCGCCATCATTGTCTATGTCTCCAAAAGCAGGACTGGATATATTGCCTGTGGTTAAACCATTAAATGGATTGGCTGCTCCAAAAATGGCTTGAAAATTTGGGTTGGTGGCCGTACCGTTATTTTGGAAAAAATTAATGCCGCCCGCATTTTCCCCTATAAAAGCATCTAGGTCTCCATCTAAGTCGATGTCTACAAAGTCAAGGGAAGCATCATCTCCAACATCAACCCCATTAAATGGATTAATCCCGCCTGAAATGGGGACAAAATTAGGGACAGCGGCAGTACCATCATTTCTAAAAAAACTGATGTTGCCTAAATCATCGACAACAAATAAATCTTGGTCGCCGTCGCCGTCAATATCTATAAATTCTGGAGCGGAATTGCCGGATACCATAATCCCATCGACAGGACTATCACTACCCGTTATTTTTTGATAGGTGAAATTATCACAAACTAGGTTAGGGTCATTTTCAAAAAAATTGATAACGCCATCCATATTTCCTAGAAAGAAATCCATATTTCCATCGCCATTAATATCAATGAAACATGGGTTGGGAATTAATGCGGCATTTCTACCTGCGTCGATTCCTGCTAATGGATTATTACTGTCTGGAGCTAAGACATAATTGGGCGCGCTGGCCGTTCCTATATTTTCATAATACTGAATCATGCCTAATTGAGACCCGACAAATAAATCTAAATCGCCATCATTATCTTGGTCTACAAAAGTAATTAAAGGATTTAGTCCGACTGGAGCGGCATCTAAAGGATTCCCAGCGCCTACAACAGGCGTAAAAATGGGAACAGCACTCGTTCCATCGTTGCGGAAAAAGTTGATTTGTCCACTACCTCCTTGATTCCCTGGCACAAAAGCGTCTAAATCTCCATCATTGTCTATATCCACAAAACCAAGGGAAGAAACGGTGCCAATGTCTATGCCCACAAATGGATTGAGTGGGTTCGTATTATCAAACTCCGTGAACATAGGGACTCCTCCAACGGGATTATTTTCATAAAAAAAAATCGTCCCAGCTTTATTGCCAACAAAAGCATCAAGGTCTCCATCACTATCAATATCTACAAAAAATGGCGTGGCATTGTTGCCCACATCAAATCCAGCAAACGGATTATTAGCAGGATTGGCAACAAAATTGGGATTGGTCGTCGTTCCTATATTTTGAAAAAAGAAGATATTTCCAGCATCATTCCCCACAAAAGCATCTTGGAGACCATCGCCGTCCAAATCTGCAAAAACAGGATAGGCATTGTCTCCAACATCAACAAATCCCAAAGAATTGGAACAGGGCGGTTGCACAAAGTTTTGAGCAATTCCATTGGTGTTGGTCAATAAACTGGCTAAGAGCGCAGTCCCTAAGGCTATTTTTTTAGGAGAAAAAGTAGTGTTGGAAAGGCGTTTTATATACCTGTTTAGTTTGGAAAAATACTGCTGTTGGCGAGTTTTAGATAAGCGATAAAAACGACCATTTTTGATTCCTGCATACAACCTTTTAAGCAATTTTTGATATTGCTTCCAAGTTCTTTGTGAACTATGATAGTGTTGAGTTTTGTTAGGTTGTATCATGGAAAAAATTGTCTCGACTGCGAAGGTAGGCTTATTTTGGCTTAAAGTCTATTCTTGGATATAAATTTTTATGAATTGTTTTTTTTATGATGAACGATAAACGATGAATTGAGAGGCTGATAAATTTATCGTTTAGTAGT
Source organism: uncultured Saprospiraceae bacterium (assembly GCA_964392805.1). Taxonomy (GTDB): domain Bacteria; phylum Bacteroidota; class Bacteroidia; order Chitinophagales; family Saprospiraceae; genus JAFMDF01. The sequence goes on along the minus strand of CAYMSC010000379.1, from coordinate 3,868 downwards.
GGATAAAAAATAAAGCGAACAACTTTTATTGATTTACTCTGGATTAGTGAATGGAAATCGCTTACTCCAATTTTTCATCGGAAGATATTATAGAGCGTCAGTTAAAAAATTGATAAAAATCCGTGGGGAAACAAAATCCGTGGGG
>CAYMSC010000379.1:0-3623 GCA_964392805.1 uncultured Saprospiraceae bacterium | reverse complement strand
GGAAACAAAATCCGTGGGGGAAATAAAAATCCGTGTGGAAACAAAATCCGTGGGGAAACAAAATCTGTGGGGGAAATAAAAATCCGTGGGGAAACTATCATTATCCCCTTACCATTAAAATCACTACATTTGACAAAAAAAAATTGATGAAGTATATCCTACTAATCGTTTTCGCATTTCTTGCCATTTTGAAGCTTCAAGCACAAGCCTACCATGAGAATCATGAAGTTTTTGGGCTTAATAAATTAGCACCTCATGCGGATGCTTTTCCGTTTGCTAGCGAAAATGCAGCTATTCTTGGGAAAAAAAGCAATTCCCAATGGCATCAATCTTTAAATGGGTTATGGAAATTTAATTGGGTAAAAAAGCCAGCGGATAAACCCGAAAAATTTTACCAAGAAGCCTATGATGATAGTTCGTGGGAAACGTTTCCCATCCCTGCCAATTGGGAAGTTCACGGCTATGATTATCCAATTTATTTAGATGAAAAATATCCTTTCACGACCACTTGGCCCAATGTATCGCCCGATTATAATCCTGTGGGGTCTTATCGGCGAACATTTGAGGTACCAAAAAATTGGTTAGACCGAGAAGTCATCTTGTACTTTGGCGCAGTCAAATCTGCTTTATATGTATGGGTGAATGGTAAAAAAGTTGGTTTTTCACAAGGTTCTAAAACACCCGCCGAATTTAATATTTCAAAATATTTGCGTGCAGGAAAAAATACCATTGCCTTGCAAATTTATCGGTGGAGCGATGCCAGTTATATCGAAAGCCAAGATATGCTGCGACTTTCGGGCATTGAACGAGAAGTATTTTTATATGCTTTGCCAAAAGTCCATGTGCAAGATTTTTTTGTTAAAAACGATTTGAGTGTTGATTATAAAAATGGGGAATTTCAAGTTGATTTTTTGCTTAAAAATAATTTTGAAAAAGGGAAACGAAAAATAAAAGTGGAATGTCAATTATTGGATATTGAAAATGGCTATTCCATTGTTTATCAAAAACAGCTAAAAAGTAAACTCAAAGCAACCGAAGCAAGGACTTTATCTTTTTCTACTTCAATAGCCAATGTAAAAAAATGGACAGCAGAAACGCCTAATTTATACCAATTAGTGCTAAAAGTGACGGATGCGAAGTCAAAAAAAATATTGGAGGTGGTCAGTGATAAAATAGGGTTTAGAAAAGTAGAGATTAAAGAAAGTCAACTGTTGGTCAATGGACAGCCGATATACATTAGAGGAGTAGACCGTCACGAAACGCATCCACACACGGGGCATGTGATTACCAAGGAATTGATGTTGCAAGACATCCAGTTGATGAAGCAACACAACATTAATGCAGTCAGAAGTAGTCATTATCCCAACCACCCCGATTGGTATGACCTCTGCGATGAATATGGTTTATATGTGATTGATGAAGCAAATATAGAAAGCCATCCTTTGGCAAATTCAGAAGATACACAGATTGGGAATGAACTATCTTGGCTACCTGCTCATATGGACCGAACGCAGCGCATGTTCCATCGAGATAAAAACCATCCGTCGATAATTATTTGGTCTTTGGGAAATGAAGCTGGACATGGCGAAATCTTTAGACAGACCTATCAATTTTTAAAACAAGCGGATAGTAGTCGACTCGTTCAATACGAACCTGCGGAAAAGGAAGACTACACCGATATTTTTTGCCCCATGTATCCACCGATTGAAAAGTTGGTGAATTATGCAGAATCTGCTCCATCTCGACCTGCCATCATGATTGAGTATTGTCATGCGATGGGTAATAGTGTGGGTAATATGCAAGATTATTGGGACATCATCGAGGAATATCCTGTTTTGCAAGGTGGTTTTATTTGGGATTGGGTAGACCAGTCATTAGAATACACCAATGAAAAAGGCGGGAAGTATTTAGCCTATGGTCATGATTATCATCCCGATTTACCAACAGACGGCAATTTTTTGAATAATGGTTTGGTGAGTCCTTTTAGAGTACCACATCCTCATTTATTGGAAGTAAAAAAAGTGTATGCACCGATTAAATTTCGCTTAGTAGATGCCTCCAATGGTTTGATTGAAATTCACAATAAACACTTTTTCAAAAACCTTAATGATTGGACTATCAAATGGGTGTTAAAAGCAGATGGGCAGGAAGTAGCGGATGGAAATTTAGGGACAAAGGACGTTTCCCCACAAGATAGAAAGTATATTATTGTTGATTTAGAAGCCATAAAATTTGATGCTTCCAAAGAATATTTTTTAAAAATAAGTGCAATTACCAACCGAGATTTACCGCTTATTCCAATGGGACATGAGGTGGCTTGGGAGCAATTTAATTTATCAGAATCCAAACAGGAAGTGGAGGCAGAAAATGCAAAAGAATTGGCTAATTCAGCTAATTTTCGCTTGCCCAAAGCTTCCTTATTAGATATTCCTGCTTTGGCCGTTGTTCGTTTATTGGGCGACCCATTGATTGTTGAAGGCAAAGATTTTAGGGTTGAAATTGATAAAAAGACCAATCAAATAATTAGTTATACCTATCAAAATACGCCCCTATTGACAAAATCTCCGCAACCCAATTTCTGGCGACCGCCAACGGATAATGATTTGGGGAATGGCATGCAAGAATGGGCGGCTGTTTGGAAAGAAGTGAACCAAAACTGGACGATTACCCCTGATGTGACGATTGTTTCCGATAGCAATTATGTTAATTTCTTGCTTAATTATTTACCAAGCAAAGCAGTAGGAACGGGCGTTAAATTGTCCTATACGATTTATGGAGACGGTGTTATTGATTTTGATTATAGGTTTACTTCTACCAACAAAAAATTACCCAATATTCCTCGTATTGGGATGCAGTTCCAATTACCCGCTGACTTTCAATTTATGGAATGGTACGGCAAAGGACCGCATGAAACGTATTGGGATAGACAAAGTTCTGGGGAAATAGGCATTTGGAATGGCAAAGTTTGGGACCAATTGCACAACTATTCTCGACCGCAAGAATCTGGTAACAAAATGGGGGTGAGATGGATGACTTTAAAAAATGAACAAGGGCTTGGTTTTAAAGCGATTTCAACCTCAACCCCTTTATCTATGAGTGCTTGGCAATTGGCGATGGCTGAGTTGGATTTTGTCGCTGGGGCAAAAGGGGCAGAATCGGCTTCTGGTTTAGTGCCGGTGACTTCCAAACATGGAGCGGATTTATTGCCAAGAGATTTTATTACCTGGAATATAGACTTTAAACAAATGGGTTTGGGCGGCGATACTTCTTGGGGGCGGATGGTGCATGAGGAATATACTTTGCCTGCTAATAGGAATTATGAATATAGTTTTCGATTGATGCCGATTGTTGAGGAATAAATTTTGACGGGATTTTGTTAGGGAAATAGACCTACGGGTTTTTATTTATGATATTTTTTCTACCACGGATTATTAAAGGGACACGGATAATTATTACTTTTTATCTGATGTTTTATTGAAATTTATAATATTGATAAGTTGATTTTAATAGTATGAAAATATTTAATTCGTTATCCTTTAATAATCCGTTGTAGATAGAAAAAAATACAACGAATAATTTAAGGGCAACGAATTTATATTGCTTTTTTATTTGACGTTTTATTG
>CAYMSC010000378.1:0-6471 GCA_964392805.1 uncultured Saprospiraceae bacterium | reverse complement strand
TTCTCGGTCAAAATAGACAGGAGCTTCTAATTCCTTCATCAATTTGATGAGTTGATAAACTCTTCTTTCAGACAAGTCTAACCTGCGTGCTAATTGTTGGGTTGTACCTGTTGCTTTCATTTTGATTAATTGATTTATCCTTTTTAGGCGTTCCAATTGGTCTAAAAAATTCATTATAGAGAGGGTTTCGGGTGTTTGGGCATAGCGAATGCAGGGTTTGTGCATTACACAACCAGAAATAGTGTTTAGATTACAGCATTTTAATTAGGGCAAATTGATAAAAATGAAAATTTAAGTAATCATAGGTGTAACGGTTTTAGGTTATTAATAATAAAATTTCAGCCTACAAGATGTAGATTAAGTTTTTGTAATAGCGCTAAGGAAGTTGAAGTTGAAGTTGAAGTTCCTAGCTTTGTTTATTTGTTCGGTCTATTGTCTATTAAAGGATAAAGGTAAAAAATTAGGTTCTTAAAAACAACACATTAACATTATAAATTATGTTAATATTTTATTGGCTCATTATCTATCAATTTTTTAAATACAAATAGCGCGTCAGATAAAAAACACCTTCCGATTTTTCATCGGAAGGTGTTTTTTACCTGACTATCTATAATAGAGCTTTAGTAAGTAATTAGCCATTGCCTAAAATCCCTCTGGCACTTTCACCAAAGACTTATTTTCCGCAAAATCATACAAGGTTAGCGTTCGCAATTCATAATATGCTAACCAAAAACCTTGTAAGGCAGTCACATATTTTTGACGTGCCTCTTCTTTTTCGGTAATCGCAATATTCAACTCCGTAATGCCAATTTTAGCAATTAAGTAACGCTTTCTGGTAATGTTTTCTCTTTTGATACTTGCCTCATAAGCACGCTTAGCTAATTTTACTTGATTCCGTACCAAGTCAAATTGTTGGACTCTAATAAGAATTTGTTGTTCAAATTCTACTTTTTCTTGTGAAATTCTTGCTTTTTCTAATGCTAAATTAGCAGCAGCAATTTCTCTTCTTGATTTGGTTACCCCCCAATCGGCAATCGGCACACTTATGCCTAAATTCACTTCTTCTCGGTCTAATAAATCATTAAAGGCACCTCCAAAGGTTAAGCCTGTTTGGGTCAAACCAAAACTTCCAAATAAATCAATTTCAAAACCCGCTTTCTTGGCTCTCTCCACTTCGCTTTCTGCTACTTTAAGTCGTCTAGCAAAACTAGTATTATCACTTCGGTTCAACTTCGCAAATTCTAAGGCTTTTCCTGCATCTACTATAAATGTGGGGATTATTGTCGGAGTCTGTAATTCAAAAATAATGGCTTCTTTAATGCCTAAATAATTTCGCAGTTGCTCTGAATTGGTTTGAACATTTAAGCTTGCTTCGGCAACTGCTGCATCAGCATTTAACGCCCTCAGTTCTATATTTAACAATTCAGTTTCCGCTATCTTTCCAACCTCAAATCTACCTTTTGAAATGCTGTATAAAGTGTCCGCGTTTATTTTGTCTTGATTTGCCGCAGCAAGGTTTAATTGAGCAATAAGGACTTCAAAAAACAATTCGGCTGCCGTTCTTGCTACTGCTTCCATGTCTTCTGCATATTCCTTGGTACTCTCTGCATAATTAAGTGGCTGTATTTCTTTATTCCATTTTAATTCATTATAGGAAAAAATGGGTTGAATAAAACCCAGCGTAATAGGATTAGACAAATAGGAAGTAGAGGCATCATTTATCTGCGTTTTAAATAAATCAATCCGCTCTAATCCAGTAGAAGCGAATATTGTTCCACCTGTCTTTGTAATTTGCTGACTCAAACGCAAATCAATCCCATTGGTCATTTGTGATCTTCTAATAAATGTGGATGCTCCCGTTGGCAAAATAATCTCGTCTATACTTCGCCGTAAATTAGGATTAGAATTCAACGAAATTTGTGGTTTATAACCTGCTAAAAAGAATTCATTTTCCCAATAATTGGTATTCAATTGGTTATTGGCAATCAACACATCTGGCGCATCACTCTGTGCTAAGGTCACGACCTCTGCCAAAGATAATTCTAATATTTTTGTCTGGCTACTTAGAAAATGACTGTTTAAAAAAAGAAGGACAAAAAGGGTAAATCGGGTGTACATATAGTTTAGGTGATAAGGTTAATAAGGTTATGAGGTTAATGAGGTTATGAGGTTATGGGGTTATGGGGTTAATAAGGTTATGGGGTTAATGGGGTTTAGGGGTATAAAGGTTAAGCGTTTAGAAGTAGTCTTATAATTATACTGTAACTGCATCCTTTCGCTGCCACTTATCAATCCGACCGCAATGCTTTAATTGGGTCTTGTTGGGCTGCTTTTTGGGCAGGAAATAGACCAAAAACTAGACCTACGGTAGCTGCTACGCCGAAGGATAGGACTATCGACCAAGTAGAGACAATTGTTGGAATATCCGCATAGGAAGCAATTGATTTGGCGGCGACAACTCCAAGTATAATCCCTAATACACCACCGATTAAACTGATAAAAATGGCTTCAAAGAGAAATTGCAGAATGATGTCTTTTTGATGGGCGCCTAAGGAACGCCGCACACCAATTTCTTTGATACGTTCCATCACCGAAGCCAACATGATATTCATAATACCAATACCGCCTACTAATAGGGAAATGCCTGCTATGACGGCTAAGACAAAATTGAAGGTCTCTTGGGTTTTCTGTTGTTGTTGGAGTAATAATTCGGGGACTTCTATTTCAAAATCTACTGCGCCCCCATGCTTTCTTTTGAGCATTCTAGCAATAATATCCGCAGTAGCTTGTAGTTTTTTAGAATCTTTTACCCGCACCACTACCCTATCGAGCTGGTGGTAGTTTTGTGCCGCATCACTACTCTCATCCCATTGGTCTTCTTTGAGGTCAGATGCACTAACCAAAGCTCTATTTTTTAATCGTAAAAGCGTAGTGCTTATCGGCGCATAAATATCCGCATTATAATCTCTGATACCTAAATTAACAAGACTCTCTTTCGTCGCAATTCTTTTTTCTAAGATGCCGATGACCGTTAACCAAACATTGCCACATTTGATTTTTTGTCCAATCGCATCACCATCACTAAAAAACTTTTTTTCAACACTTTTGCCAATAATGCAAACTGGCTTCCCCTCCTCTTCATGAATAAAATGAAAAGGTTTTCCTTTGGCTATTTGTAAATTATTTAATTCAAAAAAAGTATTAGTTACCCCAATACATCGCCCTTTCTGATGCTTCCCATCTCGGACTATATTTAAAGGTAGAATGATTTCTGGGCTAATATCTTCTATGGTTGGAACCCCTCTATCAATAGCAGCTACATCTTTAATCGTTAAACCCGGAGACCAAGGTTTTTTTTCTTTTTTGCCTTCAACGGCAGCGGCATTTCCACCATCCTCTTTATCTGAAGGGAGCACCCCTTTTATCACTATATTATTAGTCCCTATCAGCTTCATTTGGTCCAGAATGGACTGCTTCGCCCCCGTCCCTATCGCTAACATGGCAATTACTGCACCTACGCCAAAAATAATTCCTAATGCGGTCAATATGGCTCTTAACTGGTTCGCCATTACGCCTTCTAAGGCTAAATAAAAATTGAAAAGTACTCTTTGCATTTCGAATGGAATAAAGGGTGAATGATGAATGGTGAACTATAAACGATGAATGAACGATGAAAGCTATTAATTAAAAAAAATCACCCCACTATTGCCTGAGCTTTCTTGTGGGATAGCTGTATCCTTCATCGCTTTTCTCCGTTCTTCCATTTTAGCTAAGCGAGCTTTTTCTCTAGCTTCTTGTTCCATTTTAATTTTCTTTTTGATAGCAGGGTCAAGTGGTTGAAACTCCATGTCTTTGGCATTATCAGGCATGGATAAATAAATATTGTCTCCCTCCTGCAAACCAAAATCTATAACTACCGCATCATTATTAGATGGGCCTGAAATAATTTCTTGTTTTAAAATTCGACCACCTTGCTCTTTAAAAACATAGGGCAAAGAGTCACTGTATAATGCTTCTAGTGGAACAGAAATCACATCCTGCAATATATCTGTCACGATTTCATTACTGGTGGTCATCGCTGGACGAAGAATTGAATCTACTCCCATTAGCTCGATATTCACTTCAAATACTTTCGCATCGTATTCTCTTAATTCTTCGCCAATATTCGCAACAGTTACGACTCGTCCCACATACTCTTCGTCTGGGAAAGCATCTATCTGAATGGTTACTTCTTGCCCTTTCTCTACATTACTGACATCTACTTCATTGACATAGGTTTTGGACATCATTTCTGACAAATCTGGTAACTCGGCAACTACGGGGTCCCAAGAAGATACTTGTGAACCTGAAGACACTTTTCCTCGCCAACTTTTAGCATAAATAATCATCCCATCTTTGGGCGCATTAATTTGAAATTCTCCTGCTAATTTGACCAAACGTTCTAGCTTGGTATTATTTTGTTTTAAATCAGCATCAATCTCCGCAATCTTTGCCACTGCTTTTTCTTTTTCTAATTGATATTTTGATTCAGCTTGTCGATAATCTCGTTCGTTGCGCTGCAAATCAATCTCCTTTTGTTGGATGACTGCTTGGGGTTCATATTTATTTTGTTCTAACTCCAACATTCTTTCCTCTTTCTCAAATTTCAAATTGATTAATTCATCCCGCAATCCCCTTAAAGTTATCGCTGTATCAATTTTAGCTTGCGCCAATTGCGTTTGAATTTTATCAATCTCCGTCTGGGCATCTCCCATTTTATTGGAAACTTCCGTCCGGTCAAGTGTTGCCACATAATCGCCCTCTTTGACCATCGTTCCTTCTGCCACCATATCTTGAATAGTGGTTTGGTGAATCCGTTCTGCACGCATGCTGGAAGGTGCTTTAATTTTGACCGAACGCTTTGCTTTCAATTCACCAGTAGCATCTACTTTGAGCACAAACTCCCCTTTCTTTAAGGTCGTCTTTACATCTGTTTGCTGATCTGGTGTACTTTGGTTGGAATAAAAATAATAGCCTCCGAAGGCCACTAGTAATAGTATGACTGGTAATATAATTTTTTGAATGGACATAACGGGTGTTGGTTTAAAGGTTAAAAACAAGTTGTGTAAAATGATTTGATTACGTTTTACAGAACCTCAATTATTATTTAAAACACTAATCTAACGAAAATTACAGATTTGACTGTTATTCCTTTCTTTTTTTAACAATCGTTAACATCTTACTCATATATTGTTTAGTAGTAATTAACTTCAGTTATAGGGCTAAATTAATACCATAACTAAAACTAACTCAATTTAAATAACAATGAAAATTACTATAATCTACGCCATTATAACTCTTTAACGTAAGATGCAAAAAAAGTAACCAATAGATGGATGAGCATTCAATAAAGTTTTAAATTATAATCTTACTAAGTGGTTAATCCAGTTAATAATGTCGGGTTGTTCGTAATCGCCAAATTCATTTGGCTGATTCTATTTATAGTTGAACCAGCCAATTAAAATTGGCGGTTACGAGCGACATTTCACCCGACATTATTAACTTGAAAGACCACTAAGGAATAATGAAAAATATATTAGTAATTTCCTCGAAAATGTCTCTTTGGCACAATTTTCGCAATATAATGGGTGTTCGTATTAGTTAAAGAACCCATCGTATTATACCTACTTTTTTAATACCATTTTTATGGTAATTATCCATCGTAAAATTCTATAATAAGTTTTCGGCTCAACTTTTGCCGTCAATTATATTATAAATTCCATCTTATTTACCCATCATATTACTATTACCTTAAATTCTTAGTAGCGCACTTTTGTTGATATTCTACTAGCTAATTTTATATACTTCAACAAAAAATACTACTTTATTCCTTTTGTATTAATGCCTACCTATTTCATTAGCTTAAAATACTTGCTTTTGAAAATCAAGAAGTCCCAATTCGTGTTCATGGAAATCCATTCACCATTCGCAATGGATTGTTCGTTTTTTTGTAGTTATTAAAACTACTTGGTTTAGTTATGGGGCTGCCCGTAGGTTATATGCCATCCATTTTATGTTCCGTATAGGGATGAAAATGACTGCGATACTTAAAGGCTATAATTTGTTGGGTAGTCCCTTTTTTTGACTTAATTTAACCGTTTATCGGTTATCAGCTATATCACTAGAGTAGTGAATTAAGTAAGGGTATTACTATTAATTACAAACGGCAGACTCCTTTGGAAACCTGCCGTTTTTTATTTAATGAGGATAAAAAAAACTCAATCTCAACTTCAAATTTCAATTTCAAAATCCAAGAACACGTTAGCGCAGCAAAATCCGTTTATAATCCGCTTAACTCGTCTAATCCGAGGACTATCCTCCTAGTAGAGCCGCAGTATTTTTCGCATATACCGCAAATTTGAAAATCAATCTCAACCTCAATTTCAAAATCCAAGAACACGTTAGCGCAGCAAAATCCGTTTATAATCCGCT
>CAYMSC010000377.1:2220-6528 GCA_964392805.1 uncultured Saprospiraceae bacterium | reverse complement strand
ACCACCATCAATAAAAAATTCGAATTAGAAGAACCCATTGAAAAAGTATGGATTTATTTAGCCGACCCAACAAAAATCGTTACTTGTGTGCCAGGGGCCTCTTTAACGGAGAAAATTGATGACCGAAACTTTAAAGGACAAGTAGCCATGAAGCTAGGACCTGTAAAAGTGAAATTTAATGGCGAGGTAGAAATAGAGGAATTGGATAAGTCTAATTGGAACATGAAACTCAAAGGAAAAGGATTAGACGCTAAGGGAAAAGGGAGTGCAGATATGAAAATGAATGGTATTTTACGAGAAATTCCTACTGGAACAGCTGTTGACTTTACCATGACCCTATCTATTGTAGGCAAGTTAGCTCAATTTGGTTCTAGATTAATAGGGGATGTAACCGATCAAGTATTAAACCAATTTATTGGTAATTTTAAAGCTAAATTAACCGAAGATACAGAATACGTTGCCACTTCAAATCCAACTGCTGCTGCCGAGTCTATCGTTGATGTTGAACCTCCGAAAAAAGTCGAAAAAGAAGCAACTACCGAGGAAAAGGCACAAGCATTAAGTGACTCCGCAGAAGCGGTAAAAAAAGCTTTAGCTGATGTCCAGCAAGCACAAGCTGCATTAGATGGTAATTTGGTGGAATCTTTAGCAACGGCAGGAGCAGTAGCTACAAATGGCGTAGCAACCACAAAAAAAGAAGGACCGAAAGTCCATCCAGTAGAACAACCAACTGACAATTCTTTAAATGGATTTTCCCTAATGTGGATGGTCATAAAAGGATGGTTTTCTAGGTTATTTGGAGGAGGGAAATAACAGTAGGCAGTAAAACAGTTTGCAGTTGGTAGATTTGCATAACAATCAAGCTTTTAGCGTAATTACAGATAATCAGAGAAAATTGATAATTATCCGTTGGGCAGCTAATCTGCTAGGCGTACTTTTTCCCAACGGATTTTTAAAATAAGCAATATCAGTTTTTTATCTGACGCTCTATATAAACTATCAATTATTTCGTTCTTAATGCGCTAGATATGCTTTAGTATAGGATTCCTGCCAGTTAGTCGATAATTAACTAATTCACTAGGGGCATACTTTTGATTGCTTGTCTTTGAAATATAATTTTATTAGACAAAAATCAGTAAACATGACCAATAAACCCCAACCAACTCCAACTTCCAATCGCATCATTTCCTTAGATATTCTAAGAGGTTTTGCCCTATTGGGTATTCTCATTATGAATATAGTTTCCATTGCTATGTCAGGGGCGCATTACCTCAATCTAACTTATTGGAAATTACAGCCTATAAGTCGATAAAAAATAACAGTCTATCCATAAATATGTTACATTTTATACTAAAAACGTCTAAATTAGTGCATAGACAAAACTCATCTATTTTTGATGAGTCCATTAATCATCGAAAAAAACTGTTATCATGATAGAAGACGTAATCAAAAAAGCATTTTATACAGGTATTGGCTTTCTAACAAACCCAAAAGGTTTTAAAGAACGGGTAGATGATTTGGTTAATAATGGAGATATGACTGCAGACGAAGGAAAAAAAGCCTTCTCTGAATTTGAAAAAGATTTCAAAACCAAAACCGAAGAGTTAGAAGATAATATTCAAGGTATGGTTCGTTCCGCTTTGGACAAAATGGATATTCCTTCTGCTGATAAAGTAGAAGCATTGGAAAAACGTATTAAATCTTTAGAAGTCAAAGTTGGTAAATTAACCAAAGAGTTAAAAGAGGCTAAAGCACCAGCTAAACCTGCGGCTAAAAAAACGACTACTCGGAAAAAACCTGCTGCTAAAAAAGCAAGTACTACTAAAAAGACGAGTACACGAACTAAAAAAACAACCTAATTACCTATAATCTTGGTCCTCCATCTGAAGCATCAGTTTGAACCAAGATTTGCTTTTTTGCCACTCTTTTTTATCTTTTTAAGGCTTTTTGAAAAAAAATTAACATTTCCTTTTAATATACTGTGACTATTACCTATTATTGTAGGTCTTAAATAATAGGTAAGTTAGACATATATCATTGCTTTAATGTCCTTCCTACCAACTCAAAAAACTTTCTAAATGCCTTTTTAGGGAGTAAAAGGCATGGAAATATTAATAATAAAAAGCTATTTTTTATTCCTATTAACAAAAAACTAACTGCTTATTTTTTTAATATTTAATAAGCAATGCCATCGCCAATTTTGAATCCAGAATAGGGTACAAAAAATAATATTTATAAACATATTAAATTTAATTAATTATATATTTATTTTTGGCTACATTCGTCATCCAAAATTGGAAACATATTAAATGATATATATTTATATTTTACAGGGAACACTTTATTAATTCACATTTTCAACTCCTACTTCTATTCCGTTCCCCTCGTTTTATTCCTACAAGCACATTGTTTTTTTATTCCATATAAAATAAAAAAATAATAAACAAGCATGTAAATTGTTAGTTTTTTCTTCAATAAAATCCTAATTTAGGGACTATGTTTTCCCTCTTAAAATATTAGAAAATTACACATTAAAAATTCTTTCAAATCTTACTATTTAAACGATTATTAAGATGAACAAAACTCTTTTTTATTTTCTATTGATTTGCTTGATACTTTGGCTAATCTTAGGTACTATTTTTTTTAAAAACAGAATCTGTGGTGTTTCTGGAGATACGAACGAAAAGGAAAAAACAACGACCGTTGTTCCGCCACCAGTTGCAAAAGAAGGGCTTTTAATTGCAGATGGGGCTGCTTTCAAAACAACAGCTTCTAATCATTTTGATTTTAATAAGTCTACTTATAAGTATTTGACACCTTTAACTGCCAGTGTTACAACATCTCTAAATGAAACGGCTGCTTATTTAAAGGCAAATCCTGAACGTAGCCTTAATATTACAGGGCTTTATAAGGAAGGGGAGGCAAATGAAAGTTTGTTCCCTAATTTGGGTGTAGCAAGAGCGAACGAAATCAAAGAATCTCTTTCTGCTTTGGGTGTTCCTGCTCAACAATTATTGACGGCAGGAAGTGTAGTCGGAGCTGGTATTGATTTTAAAGATGGGATATTATTTAATGGGGCTTCTTTTGGTTTCACTGAAACGACCGATGATTTAGCAGAAAGATTGGCTGCTATCAAAGCTAGATTAGCTGCTTCTCCAATTACCTTGTATTTCAAAACGGGTGAGCAAGACGTAAATTTAACAGAAGCGCAAAGAACAGATTTTTCTGACCTTGTTTTCTACCTTGATAATGTTTCTGATAGTAGTTTAGAGGTAGGTGGCCATACTGATGATAAAGGAGAATTAGCGATTAATACTAGGTTATCTAGGAAAAGAGCTGAATTTATTCGAGATTATTTAACAGCTAATGGGTTGGATGCTAATAGGTTATCTGCTAAAGGCTATGGACCTAATTCACCAATCGCAGACAACGCCACTTCTGCTGGAAGAGCTAAGAATCGAAGAGTTGAAGTTCTACTAAAATAAGCTCATTGCTAATTTAAAATCGAACTAAATTATTATTATTAAAAAATTAAAATCTATTATATTATGTCAACTTTTTTTTGTTGGTTTTGGCCACTTTTATTTGGTGCAGTTGCTGCCCTTCTTGGTTGGTTGCTTAGGTGTTTATGGGGTCAAGGCAAAATCTTAGCTTTAGAAGGAGAAGTTTCTAATCAGAAGAAAAGTTATGCTACTTTAAAAACAGACTATGACGGCTTTTCTACTAAGTACAATACGCTAAATGCTAGTTATAATACAATAGAACAAGAAAAATTAGATTTGCATCATGAGTGGGAAACGGAAATGACAGGATTAAATCTAAAGTGGGAAAATAAATATAATGGACTTCATGCGCAATTTAAAGCTAAAGAAGAAGAAAAATTGTCTTTACACAACGAATGGCAAAGTGAATTAACTGCTTTGAATTTGAAATGGGAAAATAAATACAATGGACTTCATGCGCAATTTAAAGCTAAAGAAGAAGAAAAATTGTCTTTACACAACGAATGGCAAAGTGAATTAACTGCTTTGAATTTGAAATGGGAAAATAAATACAATGGACTTCATGCGCAATTTAAAGCTAAAGAAGAAGAAAAATTGTCTTTACACAACGAATGGCAAAGCGAATTAACTGCTTTGAATTTGAAGTGGGAAAATAAATACAATGGACTTCATGCACAATTTAAAGCCAAAGAAGAAGAAGTTACCAATCTTAATAATAGCTGGAATTTGAAGTGGGGAGATTATACCTCAGAATGGGAAGGTAAGTATAATGCCGTTGCTGCTAAAGCGGATGAACAGGGAGATG
>CAYMSC010000377.1:0-2120 GCA_964392805.1 uncultured Saprospiraceae bacterium | reverse complement strand
GATGAACAAGGAGATGCCGTAGAAAATGCCAATAAAGAATGGAATTTAAAATGGGGTAATTACACTGCAGAGTGGGAAGGTAAGTATAATGCCTTAGCTGCTGAAAAGGATGCTGAAATTGCAAATATCAATAATAGTTGGAACTTGAAATGGGGAGATTATACCTCCGAATGGGAAGGTAAGTATAATGCTGCTACTGCTAAAGCTAATGAACAAGGGAATGCAATAGAAAATGCCAACAATGAATGGAACTTAAAATGGAGTAATTATACTGCAGAGTGGGAAGGTAAATATAAGGATTTAGCTGCTGAAAAGGATGCTGAAATTGCGAATATCAATAATAGCTGGAACTTGAAATGGGGAGATTATACTTCCGAATGGGAAGGCAAATATAATGCTGTCGCTGCTAAAGCTGAAGCGGGTGGTGATGAGTTAGAAAAATCTAATAAGGCTTGGACCGTTAAGTGGGATAATTATACTTCTGAATGGGAAGGTAAGTATAATACATTGGCTAGCGAAAAAGATACCATGATTGGTAAATGGTCTAATAGATATGCGCAGTTAGACAAGTTGTATAAAGAAACAGAGAATAAGTTAGCGGCTAAGCCTAAAGAAGTAGAAGTTATTAAAGAGGTTCAAGTAGAAAAAATTGTCGAAGTAGAGATTATCAAAGAAGTAGAAGTTATCAAGGAAGTTCCCGTAGAAATCATTAAAGAAGTGGAAGTAGTCAAGCAAATCGACATGAATATGTTGAAGCAGATGATGGCTAAAATGGGAACAGTAGAAGAATCTCGACAGGTGGTTGGCGAAACTAGAACGACCGGAGAAAGTAAAGTAGTTGGCAGAAGAGAAGTAACGGAAATAAGAGAAGATGACTTGAAAAAAATTGAAGGCATCGGCCCTAAGATTGAAAGTATTCTTTATGCTGCTAGCATTACTACTTGGAGAACGCTTAGCCGAACTTCTGCGGAAAGAATCAAAGAGATTCTTAAAGCTGCTGGTAATCGATATAAGATGCACGACCCTACTACTTGGCCTAAACAGGCAGAATTAGCAGCAGACGGCAAATGGGACGAGTTGAAAAAATGGCAAGATGAATTGGACGGTGGTAAATAAACCAGATAATTTATTTGTTGAATAAAAATACAAAGGCTTGCTTCGAGAGAAGTGAGCCTTTTTTAATTTAATTTTTCTACCTTTACTTTAGAGCTTGTTAGGAATTTATCCTTTGGGCTAAAAACATACCCCCAATAAGCTCTTAGTTCTTCTCCAAATAGATTTCACGATTTTTTGGCAAGGAATTTTGAATGGTTGAATCCATAATAAAAGAGATTCAAAATTCAATCATTAAAAATAAGCAATGACCTGTAATTAATTATGGTAATTATTGAAGATAAATTAGTTAGTGACGATATTTTTGAGAAAAATTTTATTTGTAATCTCAAAGCATGCAAGGGCGCTTGTTGTTGGGAAGGTGATTATGGCGCCCCGCTAGAAGATGCAGAACGAGATACCTTGGACAATATTTATGAGGACATTAAATCGTTTCTTTCCCCCGAAGGTAGAAAAGCCATTGCAGAAAAAGGCAAATACGCTTACTATAAAGGAGAAGGGGCCAATGAATGGGGTACAGCCCTCTTAGAAGACGCTGCTTGTGCGTATATGACTTTAGAAGACGGAACTGCCAAATGCGGTATAGAAACAGCTTACAACGCAGGAGTCACCAATTTTAGAAAACCTATTTCTTGCCACCTCTACCCTATTCGAGTGAGTGAGAACAAACAAACTGGGTTTGAAGCCTTAAATTATGACAATTGGGACATCTGCGCAGCAGCATGTACACTAGGAAATAAAGAACAAGTTCCTATCTATCAATTTCTAAAAGAACCGATTATTCGAAAGTATGGGGCTGATTTCTACGAACAAATGGAGGGAGCGGCTGCTTATTTAGCAAATCCAAATTTAGAAGAGGAGTAAAACGAAGGAAAAAATAATAAAGGAGACAAAATGTGTAGTTGTTGTCTCCTTTAATTTTACAAATTGCTCTTGTATTTTATCAACCGCTATGCTTCTTCATCCTCATCGAGGAATTTGTTGATAGCTTTGACTGCATTTGCAAT
>CAYMSC010000376.1:0-6549 GCA_964392805.1 uncultured Saprospiraceae bacterium | reverse complement strand
CCCGAAGGGATGGGCTGCCAAGTGCGTGATTCAGTAAAAAGTGTACGGTAATGAAATTTCTTTAGCAGCGGATTAAGTTAGCAACGGATTCTACACAAATCATCAACTATCAATTTTCAATCTGACGCTCTATTGAAACTGACAACCAATAATAGATAATATTAATAAAAAATCTTACTGTTCATTAGTATGGCATGGTTTTAGGTTTATTGTTAAATTATTAAAAATAAATTATATATTGAATTGCTTTTAATGAAGATGTATAAATTATTTTTAATAATATTTGATAAATAATTTAATCTATGAGAAAATGACTTACTAGCTGTATTTGCACTACAATCTCGTCGTATATCTCCAATTATAATTTATCAATCCACCGATTTAAGTAACAACAAACTATTCTCCCATGACAAGAACGCTATCCCTTGTGGTTAGATGTTTGTACTTATGCCTATTAGGTTGCCTGCTCTTTCCTTTTGCTTTGCAGGCGGATGAGGTTAATGTTATTATTCCTACCAGTTATTTACCCAACGATACGCTTTTTTTTGTACTTACTGATTGCCAATCGGAAATAGAGATTTGTATAGAAGATTTATCTTTAGTCGAATTAAGCAATCTTTCTATCTCTGTTAATGAGGCAGCTTATCAGGGAAGTTTCGAGGGATGTAATTTAGATACAACAAGTGCTTACACTTATTCTACTTTATTTGGTGCGGGAGAAAGTGGGCCTTATGAATTGCTAGTTTGGCGAGTAGGAGATGCTGTTTTTTCGGGTGTCTTTAATACCATTCCAGATTTAGTAGACTCCATGAATCTTTGGGACCCGCTAGGAAATTGGGTGCTTAATGATACGACCCAATTTATTGTAGGTGGGCAAAGTGGTATCAGTTATAGCGATATGTCAGTACAAGTTATTTCGATTAATTTACCTTCTTTCATTGGCTATAATTTTGGAGTAGAGGCAAACGGCGTGCAGTTAAGTTTTGGTGAAGGTATTCATCGGGTTACTATAGAAGATACCGTTAATAATACGATTAGAAAGGCAGTTGTGGTAGTAGCATGTCCAACAAAAACAGTTGTTGAGCGTCATATTCTACTGAATGAAACGATGCAGTATTGCATGGACTTTAGTGGTTTATTGACCGATGTGCAAACCGTAACATTTTGTGATATACCCAATGAAGACAAGGTGCTTTTTGAATTAATAGAGGATTCTTGTGTTTCTTTTACAGGTATTGAAGTTGGTTTTGATACTGCTTGTATACTCGCCTGTGATGTTTTTGGCTATTGTGATACGACCATTTTATACATAAATGTTCATCCAACCCCAACGGTATCGACGATTAATATAACGATGAATTTGGGAGATTCACTAAATATATGTCCCGATGAAGCCGAATTAGCGGGTATTGTGACAGGGATTGATGATTTTTGCAAAAATAATTCGACTGAAACTATCATTTCTAATATAAATAATGTAGATTTATGTTTCAGAACAACTGCCACTAAATTAGGAACAGATTCTATTTGTGCAGTTATTTGTGACAATCTTTTAATATGTGATACAACTTACTATCTTTTTACAGTTGTCTCTACTACTACCCCTTCCCTCACAGCTACCCCGGACTCAGATACAACCTCCACTAACTCCCTTATTACTATTAATGTACTCGAAAATGATAGTATTCCTGATGGTGTTATTACAGATATGGAGATTTTATCCCCTAACGGACTCCCAACGAATGGCATAGCAACAATAAGACCTGACGGCGCGGTTGACTATACCCCGAATCTAGATTTTTGTGGAGATTCGGATACTTTTCAATACCGTATTTGCAATGATGGAGGATGCGATACTACAGAAGTTGCTGTTTTTGTTACTTGTCCAGACCCTCTTACAAGAAGTTTGACCATTTATACGGGTTTTTCTCCTAACGGAGATGGCATTAATGATTTCTTCAGAATTGAAGGCATTGCACAATACCCTAATAATGAAGTTAGCATCTTTAATCGCTGGGGCACAAAAGTTTTTAATCAACTTGGTTATAAAAATGCTTGGGACGGAACTTGGAATAATAAAACACTACCCGATGGCACTTACTTTTATATCTTGAAAGATGGAGAAGGTAAAAAATACAGCGGGTATATTCAAATAAATCTATAAACTTTTAAAGTTATTGGATTGGAATAATTATTGATTTATATAAGAGGATTTTAGTATAAGTGGTTGTTAATAAAAACGACTGACATACGAGAAAACTTAGACCTATATTACCTTAAAAATAGAATCTAATATAAAATGCTTATTTACTATTTCTAGTAGTTTAACACTTTAAGATTTTGAATTTAAGAGTTAACATTTTTAATTAAAATTTACCCTCAAACACTTGAACAATTAATAACCATTACAACTAACATTTATCATGAGAAAATTTTTAACACTCATCCTATTTTTTGTTATTGGTGCAACAACATTAAGCGCTCAGACAGATGCGATGTTCACAAAATATACGTTCAATAGTCTGGTCTATAATCCAGCTTATGCAGGGTATTACGACCATATGTATATTAGCGCTCTGTATAGAAACCAGTGGACAGGCGTTGATGAAGCACCCGTTACGCAAACTTTGACTTTGCACACGCCGCTCAAAAATAATAGAGTAGGGGTTGGATTTCATATATTGAATGATGCGATTGGGCCAATTGAAGAAACAAGAGCTTTTGCTGCTTATTCTTATAAAATCCCATTAGGAGGGGATAAAAAACTGGCTATCGGTATTCAAGGTGGGGCGAGCTTTCGTAGAGGAGATAGAAATAAAATTACTTTAGAAAATCAAGCAGACCCATCTTTTAGCGACATTGGAGATAATTTGTTATTGCCTAATTTTGGGGCAGGAATCATGTATTATACCAACAAATTTTATTTTGGTGTCTCTTCTCCTAGTCTAATTGAAAATGACTTGCGTAGAGATGAAAATATCATTACAGATTCTTTTGCTAAGCAATTTAGACATTATTATTTGGCAACTGGAGCTGCTATTCCATTGAATGGAAATATATTAATCTTCAAACCATCCATTTTGATAAAAAATGTAGGACTTTTGTCTGGTTTGAGCAAAGATATAGCTTTCCAAGAGATTGGTGCGCCTACAGAATTTGATATTGACGCATCCCTTTTATTTTATGAACAATTCCAAGTAGGCTTATCTTTCCGTTCTGCGATAGAAGCGTTTGGAAGTAATAGTACTAGCTCTTTTGATTCAGCAGATATATGGTTTTCCTACTTTTTATCAAATGGCTTGCGTTTAGGCGCTGCTTTTGATTATCCACTGAATGCTATTAATCAAGTTAGTTTTGGTTCTTTTGAGGTTATGGTTGGGTACGAATTTGATTATAAAGTCCAAAAAACGGTTACCCCACGTTACTTCTAATTTAGTGGACAGTTAGCAGTAGGCAACAATTTATTAGAATTGCCTACTGCTAACTGAAAATTATTTACTGGCTGCTGCCTGTTTTTTACATTCTTTAACTTATAAACAATTCATTATCAGCTACTTTTGTCATTTACTGGCAAAAGCCTAGAATCTTCTTGCCTTTAACGATTAACGGTAAGATTTTTGCTAGTTTTATCATTTAGACAACTATTTCTAAGGTTTAATATTTGGATAGAACCTCCATATAATAACCTAATATCTAAAATAATTAATAACATAGGAAGCGTGTCTGTGGTGAATCACCATCTATCACCAGCCACCGTTAACACCTACTTATTTTGCAAAACTACAAGCTCTATGTTTAAAAGAATCCTTTTTACTACGCTGATACTCATTCTTGGGCTATCAGCTACTTTTGCTCAAAGTAGTAAGTTGAAAAGAGCCAAAAAATTATTTGAAGGCTTGGCTTATATCGAAGCAATTGAGTTATACAATCAAATACTTGAGAAAGATGATAATGCGGAAGCTAAGATATATTTAGCAGATGCTTATCGTAAAATTAATGATACAGAAAATGCGGAATATTGGTATGGACAAGTTGTTCGTTTGCCTGAAGCACAGCCTGTTCATAAATTATATTATGGTCAAATGCTCCAGCGTAATGGTAAATGTGATTTGGCTAAAGAATGGTACGAGCAATATGTAGAAGCAGTCCCAGATGAAGTACGGGCTCAATACCTAGTCCGTGCCTGTGATTATGAAGAAGAATTGATGACCAAAAATGTCAATTCTTATGAAACGACTCATCTTTCTATTAATTCTAACTTAGATGATTTTAGCCCTGCTTTTTATCAAAACGGTCTTGTTTTTGCTTCAGAGCGAGACAAAGGTTCGGCTGTGAAAAGAGAACATACTTGGACGGGTAATCCTTTCTTAGAATTATTTTTTGTGGAAATGAAAGGCAAAGGAGGGGATGATGCTTTGTGCAAGTTTGAATATGGTAGACCACAGAAATATACGGACGATGTGAATGAAAAATATCACGAAGCAGCAGTTTCTTTTTCTTCTAACCAGAATGAAATCTTTTACACCGCTAATAATTATGAAGGAGATAGTGATGATGGCACTAGAAAGTTGAAAATTTATTCGTCTAAAAGCGAAGGCGAAGGTGAATGGGGCAAAAGAGAAAGTTTACCGTTTAATAGTGATGAATATTCTGTAGCACATCCATCTTTAACCGATGAGGGCAATCGTTTATTTTTTGCTTCTGATATGCCTGGTGGCTTTGGTGGAATGGATTTATACTACTCTGATTTAGAAAGTGGTCGATGGGGACCACCAACTAACTTAGGACCTGCTATCAACACCGAAGGACATGAGATTTTTCCTTACTATGGTTTGAATAAACGACTTTATTTTTCTTCAGACGGTCATATTGGTTTAGGTGGATTGGATGTTTTCTATGTCGTTGATAAAGGTGAAGGAGAATGGAGTTCACCTGAAAATATAGGCTATCCAATAAATTCTACTTCAGATGATTTCGGCGTAATTTTTAATGAAGAAGGGACTTGTGGTTTCTTTTCTTCGGATAGAAGTGGTGGTTCTGGTAGAGATGATATTTATAGCTTCACTAAAACAGCTACTCCTGTTGAAATTTTAGTGTTTGATGAAGATACTAAATTACCATTGGAAAACGCTTCTGTTAGCAATGATTGTACAGGAGAAACCTATACAACTGATAGTGAAGGTAAAATTATTATTGACCAAAAATTAAATATCTGTTGTAATTTCGAAGGAAGTTACGATGGCTATAATAATAATAAGAAAGAGGCTTGTACGAAAAATGTGCAATTGGGGGATATCGTAAGGGTTGAATTGCCTTTGAAACGAGATTTAGTTTTTGATATTGAAGGTATTGTTTTTGACCAACAAACTGGTTTGCCATTGGAAGGCGTAGAAATTTCTATTTCAAATGATTGTGCTAAAGCTGCTCCTGAAGCTTTGATTACGGATGCTTCTGGTCAATATCGTTTTGATTTAGATCCAGATTGTTGTTACTCTATCAAAGCATCAAAAGATGGATATTTGGTAGCAGAAATCGATGACCAATGTACTAGAGATTTAGGAGAATCTACTACTTTACAATCCAACATTAATTTACAACCATTTACCGTTGATGAGGAAGTGGCAAAAAGAGTTATCAAAGACCCTACTACGGGGGAATGGATAGATACCCAAACAGGAGAACCCGCAGAAGGAGATATCAATGGATTCATTTATAAAAATGGAGAGTTAGTGGGTAATGACCCAAATGTTACACCGATTAGTGATGTTGACCCTGATGACGGAACTTTGGTAAATTTCCTTTTACATATCTATTATGACTTTAACCAAGCATATGTTAGAGAAGATGCAGTTCCAGAATTAGAAAAACTATTATCAACTTTAGAATTAAATCCTGATTTGATTATTGAAATTGGTTCTCATACAGATTCTAGAGGTTCTTATAGATATAATAATCGTTTGTCTCAAAGACGGGCAGAATCAATCGTTCGTTGGTTGACTAAAAAAGGAATTGATAAAACAAGATTAGTAGCCAAAGGATATGGTGAAAATGTGAATGTTAATAATTGTTCTAATAATGTTCCTTGTAGCGAGGAAGAACACCAATATAACCGTAGAACAGAATTTAAAGTTATCGGTTGCCAGTCTTGTGATTATTTAGACAAGACCATTTCCGCACCTGCGGATAATGTCAATGTGGACCCTTGTGTGGGGTGTCCTTTTGATGATTAATTAGAAGGTTTACAATAGACAGAAAACGGTGGATGGTTCGAGTGCGAACGGTCCACCGTTTTTTTGTTCCCTAGAAGGCGATACTTTCAAAGTATCTCCTTCTTTCCAAAAGATAAAGGTAAAATAATAAAACATTAAAATTGGCTTTAAAATTGCCTTATAAAAACTGTTAAACATTGTTTTAACAAAGGAACTAATCTCAAAACTAAAGCGTAGGTATTTTATACTTACGCTTTTTTTATGGGTATGGGAAAATCATTAAAGGGAACTAAGTAACGGCAAAACAATAACTTGAACATCTAGGACGGCTTCTTTTGCT
>CAYMSC010000375.1:0-6581 GCA_964392805.1 uncultured Saprospiraceae bacterium | reverse complement strand
ACCAAAATAAGCTCGTCCAGATGACCAACTTATTATTTCGTCGTTACTTAATCAATTTTATTCAAAAAAAACATTAAAATATTTATGTTTGTTAATTTAAGATAAATCTATCTTTTCCGTATCATTGTTACTCAATCAATTATCAAATCACAACCAACAAAAAACATGGTCCACGGTACACACAACGCCCTCCCCGACAAACGGAATGAAAATGTCTTAATCTATGTCAATGGAGAACTATTTCCTCGTAATGAAGCTAAAATTTCAGTCTTTGATAGCGGCTATTTAGTCGGTGATGGTGTATGGGAAGCATTGCGTTTGCACGATGGCGTTTTAGTACACTTAAAAGAACATCTCGACCGACTTTGGCAAGGCGCAGCAACCGTTGGGATGGATGTCGGTATGACCCGAGCAGAACTGGTTGAAAAAATATGGATGGTTCTGAAAGCCAATGAGATGCACGATAATGTGCATTGTCGATTCATGTTGACGAGGGGCATTAAAAAGACACCTTCTCAAGACCCTCGATTGACCATCAGTGGACCTAATTTGGTTATTATTGCAGAACATAAAGCAGCTTCTCCGAAAAGCAAAAAAAATGGTGTAACGCTGTTTACTAGTACGATACGTAGAGGGTCTCCAGCCTATTTAGACCCGCGCCTTAATTGCCATAGCAAATTACATGAAGTCATGGCTTTAGTACAAGCAATTGAAGCAGGTTGTGACGAAGCCTTGATGTTAGATATTAATGGTTTTGTCTCTACCTGTAATGCTACTAATTTCTTTATGATAAAAGATGGTGAAGTCTGGACTTCTACTGGTCAATATTGTATGAATGGCATCACTAGAGGCACTTTTATTAAAATTTGTAAAGAAAAAGGCATTCCTATTTATGAAAAAAACTTCTCTCTTTTTGATGTCTATGGCGCAGACGAAGCCTTTGTTACGGGTACTTTTGGAGGGTTAACACCAGTCACTAAAATTGACGGAAGAATCATAGGTGATGGTCAATTTGGTCAATTGTGCCAACAATTAAGTGAGTGGTACGAACAAGATATACGTAAGGAAGTCGCTGCGGTTAAAGCTGGGCAAGCTGCTTTTTAGCAGTCGGCAGTTTGCAGTCGGCAGCTAGAATGGCATACTGCATACTCTCATTGCAACTCCACCCCCATTTTTTCTGGCACCAACAGCTTTAAATAAACCCGCTCGTTGACATCTTTATAATTAACCCGCAAATTTTTGGTTGATTTTTCTTTATACTGCAAAACCAGTGCATTGGCTTGAATGGATTCTGAAATAGCGTATCTTTTTTTACGCATCAATTCATTAAAAACACTATTAGGAGCATTCTCTAAATGTATTTCTTGTTCTACTAAAATAGCATCTCCTTTCCAATAATCGTATTGAAAATCTTCGGGATTATCAATAGCCACGACGACTTTACCGATAGTTTCTTTGACCTCAATCGTTTTGTATAATACTTTGGAATTTTTCGGATATTTTTCGGACAGGTTTTCTGTCTCTTGTCCAAAAATAGACGTGCTAAAAAGTACTAAGGCAACTAGTAAATAGTTTGTTTTTTGTAATTGTAATAGCATAAGTTCAATACTGTAAATCCTGTTTCAGAAATCGCTGGAACTAATTAGAGGAGTGTAGGATGGGGATTGAGTGGGGATAAGAGAGATTAATTGTCCGTTGAACTGTAAACAAATATTTGTTTTAAAAAATAGCAATTATAACTCGGAAGGCAAATCAAGTTATACAATTCTTATAAGTAAAGCAACTTCTATCCGGAAAGAACTTATATAACCTACTAATTATTCGTTGCTTTAGACAGTAAATTATAGTTGGAAGTACTAAATAATTCCTCTGTCAGTATTAGATAATCTAAATATTCCGAATAAATCGACATTTCTAATTTTAACACGGCTAATTTGCGCTCAATTTGCGCCTCTTTTTGATATAAGGTAAAAAGCGGATTGTCTCCACGCAAAGCCCTACTCTGTTGGGCTATAGCTAACATTTTTTTAGATTGCTCCGCATACAGTTTTTTACTAAAAATGAGTTCTTGCACTAATAATTCTAACTTTTTACGGCTTTCTTTTTCCTTGTATTGATTCAACTTTTTTTCCGCTATTAATTCTTGTTGAAGGGCTTCTTTTTCAATGGCAACTTCTGCTAATTTTAATTTCCTACCTGATGAAAACGGTAATCTAAATGCTGCGGTTAAGGATATTCGTTCTCTCAATAAATCTTCATGAGGTCCACGATACTCAACTTGAATAAAATCCAATAACTTTTTCTGCTCGGCCTGTTCTAATGCCTCCTCTCTTTCGATAATTAAATTTTCTATATCGTATTCTTTTGCTTGTAATTGAAAACGATTGTTAGGATTATTCTCCAATAGAGACAAAATACTATCCGCAGGAATCAAATCTTCCCAATTCAATCTTAAGGTTTTAGTGTCCCATAATTTTAAAATATTCACTTCTTTATAAATATCTATTTCTAGTTGGGCAATTTCTTCTTGAATTTCTAGCCAATCTTTGGGTAAATCTTGAGAAATTTGACTCAGTTTCCCCCAAACTTTTTCTTGGTCTTTTAGGACTAATAATAGGTCTTCCTTAATACTTATTTTGCGAAAGGTTTCATAAAAAAATAGTACTTCCTCATAAGCTATTTCTATAAAATCTTTCCTTAGTAAAGTATTTTGTAAGCCTGCTTTTTCAAGATATAGTTGATGTAAATTAGATTGTGCTGCTCGAATTTTGGGCGTATTTGGTGATACACGAATTAAATACCGTTGCCGATTAAAATCAAATTCATCTGTTTCTGTCCTGATATCCATTCCATCTATCCAACTGGCATTGAACAGATTATTGGGAAGACTATGCTCTAACGAATTATCTAGTGTTTCTACCCTATTTTGAATATAAGTTGAAATATTAAAGGAGGTTTGTCCCAGCGACAAAGTAGTACTGGCACACCAAATTAAAAGGATAATTAGAGGACTATTTAACATGTTTAAATTTTACTATTCATTCACTTTTAAATCAACTATTGGCGACCGCCTTTGTGTTGGTTGATAGTCTTTTGGTGGGTTCAAAAATTCTAATATTACCTTTTCTTTTTGTAAAAAATTATTCTTTTTGGGAATGCTAACTAATATTTCTCTACCAAAGGTTTTAAAATCTGACATTTTGCGTAATCTTTCTGGTATTTCGACAATTCTGGATCCCAATCCTGTCACTACCCCATAGCAAAAAGTATTGGCCTCTTTAGTCGACCGAATCAAAAAAGAATCTTTTAAAGCAACATGTAAAATTAAATCTTCTTGGACAAATCCTTTGACTAAAGATGGGTTTGGTTCATAAAAAGATAATAGGGTTTTATAAGATGGTATATGTTCGGCTTCTTTGCAATAGATATTTCCAATCAATCCTCTTGCAGGTGCTTTTAATTGTATGTCTATCATTTTATTAGCCGCTTCAAATTCCTGCTCGGCTTGCAAGCGGTTAATTTCTACTTTGTAAGGATTACCTCCTACTTTTATCTCTGCTTTTATATTTTCAATTTTTTGGTCAAAGGTCTTAATAATCAAAGCCCTTTCATTTTCCAAAGCTCTTATTTTAGCATCTACTGGTGATAAAGTTCCTTGCGTTTTTTCCACACTTTTTAAATCCTCATAGAGTGTTGATTGAAATTGCTTTTCTGTTCCTAATTTTTGAATATCATTAGCTATTTGTTCTAACTCTAAGCGTTTTTCCGTCAGAATTAGCTTAATATCTCCTTCTTTCTCCGTTAACCAAGCACGTTCTTTGGCTTTCAATTCATTAATTCTAAACGGTTGGTCTGCCAATCTTTCTTTTGGTTGGATTCGATTCATATCCAATAATGGTGTCCCTTCTTCCACCAATTCACCTGGACTCACATGAATTTTTGCCACCGCTACCGAATAATTAAAATTGATTTCTGTCTCCTTATTTTCTGCAAAACCATAAAAGGTCACCACCTCTTTATTCAAAGTGCTATTAATTCGCCAAAGTAGCAAACCAACAATTATAACAAAAAGGTAAAATATATTTAGGTATCTCATTAAGTTAGTCGTTAGTTAACGTCAATTTTGAATAATAGAATGATTTACTAGTGGACAAAAGAGGTCAGAGGTCAGACCGAAAAATTACATTTTTCTGTCAGAGGTCAGACTTTAAAAATGCAAGTATCTGACAATCAGTATTCTAAACTTAGCTTATCTGACCGCTGACAGTCCCGATGAAAAATCGGGACGGTCTGACTTCTGACCTCTTTTGCATAGTAGTATACGTTATTTAATTAGTCATTGGTTTGATCGCTACTGCTATAACCTTACTGATTCTTTTCCAAATTTCAAGCGCAAATCTCGTAAATCGGGTAATTTTTCTAAATCATTTGCAAAATTAGACATCGTTTTGCCTCGCTTTAAACGCACGGAATAGTTAAGCTCTTTGAGGTTCTCCAATTCTCGTTCTTCTATGACGTTACCAGCAACATCTTTGATTTTTCCTGTTTTTCTGAGGTTCAGAAAACGGATTTGATTCAATACAAATTTATCACAATAACTCGTCAATATTTTAGCGATACTGTCTTCCAAATCACTATTAATTGGAATATCTATTTTTAAAGTTCCAGTCAATTCATCCGCATTCGCCAAAGGAGAGAATCGTAAAATAATGGCTGCCGTACAAAACCCAAAAGTGCCAATAAAAGCAATCGTAAAACCAAATACCCCACAAGCTATCCCTGTTGCTAAGGCAGCAAACATAAAGGACATGTTTCGAGGGTTGTCCAATACGGTTCTAAAACGAATGATTGCTAATGCACCTAACATCCCTAGCCCTCTTGCCAACGAATCACCTATGGCTTGCATTACGGTTGCCGCCACAATAGAAATTAATACCATCGATTGTAAAAAGTGTACAGGTCGATGAATACCCTTTGTGGTCAATTCATAGGTTAATACAATAATAGAGGATAAGAAAAACGAACATAAGACCGTAATTAAAATTCCCAAGGCAGTGGGATTATCGGTATTATTATGTGTAAGTAAAAATTCAAACATAATTATTTGGAAAAACGATTTCGGTCATAAAATTAAAGGTAAAAATAGTTAATTCTAAAGCAAATATTAAATTAAAGTTAATTGAAAATAAATAGTTCTATTGCACACGACGTAAAATTTTGAGATTATAGGATTGCTGATTGGGTAATTGAATGATTAAATGATTGTTTCAAGCATATTTTAGTAAAAAAAAATACATGCAGAATTAAATTTAATAGCTAGAAGATTTTTATATTGCAATCTGATATTTACAACAAAAAAAATTAAGAGCTATAACTATGGAAGAAGTACAAATTGTAGAACGTTATGCTAAAGATGCACTAGATGCTATTATTCGTTTTACTCCTCAGTTATTATTTGCAATTGGAATTCTAATTATCGGTTTTTGGTTGGTTAAAAGAATCAATAAGGTTGCCGCAGCCGCCTTAGAAAGAACAGGAGTTCCTCAAGAAATCACTTCCTTTTTCTCTTCCTTCTTAGATATTGCGATGAAAGCTTTTGTGCTATTACTAGCAGCAGGAAGACTTGGTTTTGATGCGACTTCTTTAGTGGCACTTCTTGCCGCAGCAGGATTTGCCGTTGGTTTAGCCTTGCAAGGGTTCCTTGGCAATTTTGCATCAGGTATCACCATCGTATTTTTTAGACCTTATAAAGTTGGTGATTGGGTTCAGGTAGCCGACCAATTTGGAAAGGTAGAAGCGATACAAATCTTTAATACAACCCTAGTTACTCCAGGAAAAAAGGTCTTAATTGTTCCAAATGGTCAAGTAACAGATAATGTAATAACTAATTTTTCTACCAAAGGACATATTCGATTAGAATTGAATGTGACGATGCCGTATGCGGAAAGTTTTCCAAAGGTTCGACAAGTTATTTTAGATGCTTTAAAAAATGTCCCCTACATCATTAATGACCCAGTACCAGAGATTGGTATTGAAAGTTATGATAGTCATAATATTGTTTTGGCTATTCGTCCTTTTATTAATCCCGACGATTATTGGAATGCTACTTATGAGACCTTAGCTCATATCAAAAAAGCATTTAGTGACAATGGTATTCAGGTTGCTTATTCTGAAGGGGTAGAATTAGGGCCAATTGGTGCTTAAAAAGCTATTTGCTATCTTGGACGGATACCACTTTTAGGGTAAAAAAACTGTTTAAGAAATCTTCTATATTTAAATGACTAACAACTAGTTGAAAAATATTAACTTTGTCAACAGAAATACACGTTTTAATATACAAGAGACTTACTATTTTGTTCTCTTAGGAATGCGATAAAAATAAATTAAGATTCTGTCAAAATAATTAAGATAACTAAATAATTCGCTTTAAGTCGAGCTGGCTTTTGTCCAGAGACAAAAAAGGGTAAGTCAATTAATTTTTTGACTCAAGAGAATCTGAATTTATTTTTATCTTAGGGACTTAGTAAAAAATAAGCTACGCAAATTTGACGTAGGATTTTTTACATCAGACAAGGCATGAA
>CAYMSC010000374.1:0-6584 GCA_964392805.1 uncultured Saprospiraceae bacterium | reverse complement strand
ATGCCAATTCAAGTGCAGCAAATTTAGGTTTAGATATTGACGATGTTATTATTGCAGTTAATGGAAATTCCATTCAAAATACGTCTAAAGAAAACTGGTGTGAGGTTAGCAACCTAATTAATAATACTACAGCCTCGACTTTGTCTATTACGATTAATAGAAGTGGTCAACAAATGGATTTCACTTTACAAAGAATGGAATTATTATAATAATATTAGCAAATAACCAAAACGAAAACAAATAGCTATTTAGTAATGACGAAAAAATAGTTGTCGTCAGATAGAAAAGAGATAAAAATCCGTTGTTTTTTTAATTATATGTTGTATATTTTTCTATAGCGGGTAATCAAAAGACAACGGATTTATAAGTAATTAAATTAACAAAATCACTTTATCAATTTTTTACCAAAAAAAACAAAAACGATGAAAAGCAAATCATTTTTTATTATTGGAATAATTTATTCAATTATTTTTTGTTTTTGCCAAACAAAGACATCCCCTGAAAATTTTGATATAAAGGGAAATTCTACAATTATCTTAAAAAATGAAACAAGAGATACCCTCAAAATCAATATTGAAAACTGGTATCAATTTCCTAGTAAAGCCCAAATAATTGATACTATCCTTACAAAAGGAAATACAATAGAATTTGCTATTATCACACAAGGATACAATTATTATAAAGTTGAATTAGACGGTAAAATTGTGAAAGTATTTGCAAAACCTAATGCTAAAGACAAGATTACCATATCCGATAATAATCAGTTATTATATTCGGGAACATCAAAAAAAATTAATGAGTTCTTGCAAAAGAAAACAAAAGATTTTGATACTATAGATGCAGAGTGGTTGCCAAGACCTAATTTAACGCATGGAAATAAAACAACTAAAGAATTATTAAATAAAAATGATAGTATCACTCAAATTCATCTTAATTATTTAGAAGCAAATAAAAATAAATTACCCGATTGGTTTATAGCATTTGAGCAACAACGATTAAGGTATTTGACCATTGATTGGAAAATAAAAAGTATCTGGTATCGGAGGGCTTTACTAAATAGAAAAGATTCTTTGCCAAATAATTTTCTAGAAGTGGCATTAGCAGATTTGGCTATTGATAATAAAGTATTTTTTGGAAATGAAAATTACATGCGTTTCCTAAGTTCCTACATCTCCTTAAAGAATGGTCGTTTCTATAAAGCTAAAAGACCAACATCAAAAGAAGATTATAAGGAGATTTATGTAGATAATTTTAAAACCACCCAGCGAGTGTTTCAAGGAGACTTAAAAGATTTATTCTTAACCTATGAATTAGGGAAAATTATTGACTCCAAGCGGTATGTTTTTGAGGAAAAATGGATAAATATGGTTGAGAGTGAAAGACTAAATGAATACTTAAAACAATTGTATCACTCAAATCCTATTCTTCCTAAAGGTGCTAAATTACCGTATTTTTCTCTTTTGGATGCTACTAATGTGCGCTATGAACCTAGGCAATTTAAAGACCAAATTATCCTTATTAATTTTTGGGCAACTTGGTGTAAACCATGTATAGAAGAATTCCCTTACGAAAATGAATTGGTTAGTCAATTCAAAGAGAAACCAGTAAAAATCATCAATATTTGTATGGAATCGGATTCTACTAAGTGGAAATCTATCCTTGATAAAAATCAATTAAAACCTTTAAATTTATTTTCTAAGAATAATTGGGATGAAAAACTTACTAGAGATTTTGATATAAATGGACTACCCCATAGTGTTTTAGTTGATTGGAATGGAAAGATAGTGCAAAATAAATGTCCATCTGCAAGTAGAGGAGTAGATAAATTAATTCATCAGTTACTTGCTAAAAAAAAGGAGGATTAAAACCAATAAATTTATCTTGTCTTATTGTTTTTAGGATATGATAAATTTTTTAAAGGAAGGAATAGTTATAAAAAACGAGGGATCACGCATGGTGATCCCCAATTAAAAACCTATAAACAATTTAGCTGTAATAAAAAACGACAATAAATTTAAAAAGTTTCTATATTTAAAAATAAAATTCATTTTATTTAAATCTCTACCAGAACTTTCATTTTCCTAGGAAAATAAAGCAAACAGAAGATTAACCAAATTGTGGAAAAAATAGCGGAAATTAAAACAGAAAAGCTACCTAAGACCATTACTCAATCGTTAATCAAATTAACAATCTTAACATATAATTGAGATTCTACTGCCATTTCACTTCTTCACTTATTATACTTTAATAAATTCCTAACAGGCACTTAACCGCTATTAACATTCAAAATCTCCATTTTTGCTACATATTTATTTGAATACGCAGTTATAAAAGATTAACTGTCATTGTGTAACGAAAAAATCGCTAACTATGAAAAGGATTTATCAAGTATTAACTATAGCAGCATTATTATTAAGCGCAACTTATTCATATGCTCAAATTTCTGTAGGAGCAAAAGCAGGTGTTTACACTTCTTTTATTGATGTAACAGATGCAGTAGACGGACTCACGCAAAATGTAGAAGGATTAACAACTACTACGTTTGGTATCGTTTCTGAAATTGGCATCAGCGAAAATTTTGCTTTCCAACCAGAACTATTGTATACAACTAAAGGATTTAAAATAAGTGAAGGACTAAATATTAATTTGGGAGGTTTACCAATTCCTGCGGGCGTAACGGCTAGTACTAAAATCAATTATTTAGAAGTACCTCTATTAGCTAAATACAAATTTGGCAATGAAGGATTGCGATTTAATGTAACTGCAGGACCCGTTGTAAGTTATGCTGCAAATGCCCATTTAGATACTCGTGCTAACTTATTATTAGACCTCAATCCAATTAAAACTAATATTGATTTAGATGCGCTAAACTATGAAAGGTTGGAAATAAGTGCCAGCATCGGACTAGGCATGGAATATGAAACGGGTGGTGGAGCTTTGTTTGCAGATGCTCGATATGTTCATGGTTTCTCTGATTTATATAATGCGCCAGTAGTAGATTTGAATTTGAAAAATAGAGGCGTTGGAGTAACAATAGGTTATAAAGTGAGTCTTTAAATAAAAATAAACGGTTATGCGATTTCACTTCGCATCATCGCTTATTATGTGAGTATATATAAAGCTCCTTTTGCATTAAAACCAAATGATTTTTTAAGTCCCTGTTTTCATCACCCCGAAGACAGGGATTTTACATTACGTAAAATCAAATTTACTACAAATCTTCCAAATCCCAAGGATTATTATCATAAGTCTTTTTCGGATTACGCAAACACTTCATGCCTTGTGTCAAGCCATCTAAAGTCATTGGAAACATTCGATTGCCACTAAACTCTCGCAACATTGGAATCGTTTCATAAAAATTCCATTCATATTCTGCAGTTGGATTTATCCAAATCATACTAGAAAAATGGTCTTTCATTCGTTTTAACCATTTAATACCTGCTTCGTCATTATGGTGTTCTACACTGCCTCCTGAATAGAAAATTTCATAGGGAGACATGGTAGCATCTCCAATGAAAATCAGTTTATAATCTTTATTGTATTTATTAATCAATTCCAAGGTAGGCATACGCTCTGAAAAACGACGGCGATTATCTTTCCACACAGATTCGTATAAACAATTATGAAAGTAAAAAAATTCTAAATGCTTAAATTCGTGTTTAGCCGCAGAAAATATTTTTTGACAAGTATCAATATGTTCATCCATCGTTCCGCCCACATCCATCAACAAAAGTACTTTCACGCGATTTTTTTTGGATGGGATTATTTTAATATCCAACATCCCTGCATTCTTGGAGGTATTTTTAATCGTGTCATCAATATCTAATTCGGTTGGCAGTCCTTCTCTCGTTAGATGCCTTAATCGTTTTAGAATCATTTTAATGCTACGAGTATTCAACTCAATCTTATCGTCTAAATTCCTAAATTCTCTTTTGTCCCAAACTTTAATCGCTTTATTATTACGATTTTTTTCTTGCCCCATTCTAAAACCTTCGGGATTAAACCCATAAGCACCAAAAGCAGAAGAACCACCTGTGCCTATCCATTTATTTCCCCCTTGGTGCTGCTTTCTTTGCTCTGCCATCAGGTCTCGGAATTTTTGCATCAAGGCATCTAATCCACCTATTTTTTCCAAAGCATCCATTTCTTCTTGAGAAAGCAATTTTCGCAACTCTCCTTTTAACCAATCTTCTGGAATTTTTGACACAAAAAAATCATCTGGGATTAATTCCAGGCCTTTAAAATAATGTCCAAAAACTCGGTCAAAACGGTCTAATTGTACCTCCTGCTTCACCATAATCGTCTTACACAAATAGTAAAAATCATCTATGGTATACTCCGTAAATTCTAACTTCATGGCTTGCATTAAAGTCAAGTACTCATGAAGACTTACTTTAATGCCGTGTGTCCGTAAACCGTAAAAAAAGCTAAGGAACATAACTTTGAAATTTATAGAATGAATAATCCTAAAAAATTAATGTTCAAATTATTTGTAGATACAAACAATTTGAACATTAATAATTTACTCAAATATAATAAAAAAAACTAGCTTTAGTTTTATACGGCTGCTTTTTCTCTCTTGATTTCACCCACACTAGGCATATCCATTGCCTCATGCGACATATCACAGTAAGGAGGCGTTTTCGTCATTTTACAAGTACAAATAGAAACTTTTCGCTTCTTCTTCAATTCAAAAAGAATCGGTTTATTAGTCGTTCCATGATGAGACCCATTACAGAAAGGATTATCCTTACTCATTCCACAAACACAGTATAAATGTTTTCCTGCTTCTAGTTCTATTTTAAGTGGTTCATTAGTTACGTAAGATTGCTTTTTAAAACCTGCGGAGATTTCACTTCCTTCTACCTTTGACTTGATAATCGGGTAGTATAGATGGGCATACCAAGGGTCATTAGGGTCATTGTGCAAGCCAATTTCTGCTGGATATTGGCGAGTAATAATCGCCGTTCCAAATAAAATATCCCAAAAGAAAAACATATTACTAAAGTTACCATTCGGGTCACTAATTCCATCTTTAGCTGTTTTTCCATGATGTGCATAATGAGTAGCAGGCGTTGAAATAAATCTTTCGACAAACCAAGCTACAGGATGCAACCATTTCTTTTTATATAAAAAACTATCCCATTTAATACTACTATGTGCCCCAATAACAACGATATTTTTCATAATTAAACCAATCAAAACTGCCTGCCCAAAACCAAGGTAAGTAAAGATACCTCCCCACCATAAATTAGGTAACAAAGCATAATAGAGTCCCGCATTTCGGTAAGTTGCAAAAGCACCCATTTCTGGCGTTGCATGATGAGAACGATGTAATCTCCACAACCATTGCCATTCATGTGCTTTACGATGATACCAATATTGAGAACAATCGTCCACTAATAAATATAGAGGTAAAGCAATCCAAAGGGTAGTTCCTAAAAAAATATTTTGTGAATTAGCAAAAATAACACTCATTAATAGGACCGCCGTAGCTACCACTGCTGGTTGTATTAAAGCCACTAATTGAATAAATCCTATAGCTTCCTGTGCTAAATCATCTTTTCTCCTTTTTCCACGATGATAAGAACCAACGATAATATCTCCCAAAGCGAAGGCAACCAAAACACCCAGCACCACCATTGTATAAAAATCTTTAGTAATTACTTCCATATCAGCTTAATTCTATTGTTTTAAAAATCTTTTCAAAATTATTCCTTCCTTTTTCAGTTGTATGTGGAAGCACTAATAACCAAGCTGCCTCCGTCATATTATCAACTGTTCCCGCTTTTCCTCTAACAGCTAATTGCATCAACCAAAAAACAGTACTCAGCCAAAATTGCTGTCCTAAATGCTTATAAATTCGAGGGTCTTCTTGCTCTTTTAAATAGCCCGTCCCCGTATTATAAATAAAACTCTTCTCTAGTCCCTTTATTTGTCCTTCAATATGCTGATGGTGTTTTTTAGCAATTTCGGGAAAAGCTCTTTCTATTTCTAAAAGGTCTAAATAAAAAAATTGAAAGCGTTGTTGAAATTCATAAAAAGCTCTCAATTGTCTATCCATTTCTGCTAAATCAGAAAGTACTTCATAATCTTTGGTAATCAGTGCCAGCTCTTCTTGAAACAAGCTATATATACTTGCTATTAATTCTTCTTTTTTATTAAAATGATAGGTTAAATTACCTAAGCTAATTTTAAGGGTACTCGCTATTAATGGCAATTTCACATTCGCAAAACCATGTTCATTGAAGAGTTCAATAGTTGTTTCAATTATTCTCTGCTTCGTTTTATTCAAAATTTAGCTATTAATTTTAATCAAATATAATACAGTAAACGCAAAACTCAAAATAAATTAGTAAGTGTTTACTAAAAATAAGCCACATTCTTTTCAAAATGACATTTCTGGCTTAAAATAAGAAAATACTAGTTTTTTTACTTAAGGGAGCAGGTAAAAAATAATCTACCTAATGAAATTGTTAAAATGACAATATGAACTATATAGGATTCTACACTGAAATCTCTTCGAGAGTTACACGGATTAATACGGTTTCCTTACTAAACGTGCGCTAGGTCGAGTACTTTTA
>CAYMSC010000373.1:5288-6593 GCA_964392805.1 uncultured Saprospiraceae bacterium | reverse complement strand
AATTTCTACACCTTATTCTTTTGTTGTATTTTATATTTGTAAACATTTCCAGACTTTCGTTAATGAAAATTTTCCGAATTTCTCTGATATTGAAATTCAACTATTAATTGAATCCTTTCCAACAATAACCTAACCTCATATCTCCTTCAAATACCCCGGATCATTCACAAAAAACTTTGTAAACTGCGACAACTCTTTAGGTATTTTCAAAGGCAACACCGCTTTTTTGCTCAACAATTTAGGCTGCTCTTTTCCTTTCACGCGCTCCACCAATACCCGATGTGGGGCTTCCTTTTCTACTACCATGAATTTTAAAGTATTATCGACATCTTTCACTTCAAACAATAAATAATCCCAATCACCGGGTGTATTAACTTTCACAACTTGTTGTGTCACTGGTAATGCCGATTCATTAAAAGGAATCCAGGTAGCTTTTCTTTGGAAGGAAAACAGCACTTGGCTTTCTTGCCCATCTTCTGTTAGTGTTTTTGCGCCAATCATCCGGTTTTCTCCGATGTAATGCTTTTCACTAGTCGTACTTTTAATAAAAGCCGTCACCAGTTGATTTTTGTGGCCGTTGCCTTCCAAATGTAATGGTTGATTATTTTGTTGGGCAATTAAAACATATTTGGGTGTATCGTGATAAGGCAAAAAAGTCCCTTTCAAAAATGCTTCTCCCATCATTTTAATCGGATGTTTAAAATCCAGTTCTATGAGTGGATTGCTTCGGTATAAGGAAGGAGCAATATCCGCAGGGTCTGCCGATAAATTGTCGGGTAAAGTAAAAATAGACAGCTCCTTTTCATTCAAATCAATCACTCGTTTCTCCGTTCCTCCTAAAGTGCCTAGCACTGCATTTTGCAACATCTTTCTACCAACATTTCTAGGAAATTCATAGACTTCGACTACTGCTTGGTCATCGACATAAGCACGTTCTAAATGGTCAAAACCTTTACGAATATCTAAGACGATTTTATCGCCTTTTTCAGAAAGTGCATTGAGTAATTTATGATTTGATTTATTGGTCAAAATCGTTTTAACACCTACTTCTTCTACCCCTAATTGGATAATTTCCTTTTTCTTTTTATGAAAATATTTTTGTTCCCCTTTGATATCCGCTATGCCTAAATATTCGCCAAAAAATTCGGGTTCCATTACTGCATTAGGTCGGATAGTCCCATTATTCAGCGTAAAAATTTCTTTATTGGTTTCATTAAAAACAAAACGGTCTGTCGCCGTTGCCATACTGCGTAAAATAGCTCCATCGACTGTCAAAACATTGGTGTCTATAAAAACAATGGTGTC
>CAYMSC010000373.1:0-5188 GCA_964392805.1 uncultured Saprospiraceae bacterium | reverse complement strand
TGTATTCACCGCCAACTGTTTTAAAAACTTCGTAGCGTTTTCCATTCTTGGTGACAGTTTTAGTATGTTGGATGATTTGTTCATCATTGATTAAGAAAGGCTGTAAAGTTAATTCGTCTACAAAGGTGTAGGATTTAAAACCGGTCATCACTTGCTGTAAAACAGTACCATCACCAAATTCCATATTTTTTTTGCCTAAGCCTGTAATTTTCTCGCCAAAAACACTGACAGGGTTCAGCTGATTATCAAAAACCACTTTTCCTGCTTGAATCAATTTCAGATTGGGACTCACCAATAAATTACTTCCTTTGAAAGCCAAGGATTTTTTACTTTTCTTGCCTACTAAAGATACTAAAATAGGGCCTAATAAAAAAACAGGAGAAGCTAATTTATGTCCTTCTATATCAAACCAATTGCCCCGTTCATTTTGTCGGTAAAAACTATGGGTATTGGGTTCAATAAAAAAATCAGCCCAATTGGCTGCATCTTTTATCGACCTA
This sequence comes from uncultured Saprospiraceae bacterium, assembly GCA_964392805.1. Taxonomy (GTDB): domain Bacteria; phylum Bacteroidota; class Bacteroidia; order Chitinophagales; family Saprospiraceae; genus JAFMDF01. Next base: position 4,688 of record CAYMSC010000373.1, on the reverse strand, counting down.
TTCTGATAGTCCCGAACGACTATTCCCTTTGCAGTCTGCAAAATGATAAGCTCATGGTTTTTAGGCACAAAGACTTGTTGGACTTTTTGTCCATTCACCTGATAGTCGGCGATTTTCTGCTGCTGAATGCTTTCTTTAGTGAAAGCAAGAGTTTCCCCCTTAGTCCCCCATATGACCACTAAATCACCAAATACTTGCATATAAGTACAAATCATCGCACCAATCTTTTTGATGGGCGACGGAACAGGCTTATTGATAGAGATTGCGGCTTCTTTCATATTTTTCTTTGATTTTTTGTTGTTTCAAATCGACACGTTGTTGTTTATATGTTTTTGTCATAATATAAACTAAGCGATTAATCGCTTCGGCAAAATCATCTGTTTCTACAAATTGGTCTTTGCCAAAAATAGTTTCCATAAAAGAAGCATATTTTTCTCCTTTTGGTTTGAGGTAAATACCTTTTATGGCAACACTACCCTCTTGTCGTCTTCGCTCAATTTCTGAATTTAAAGCTATTGGTACGTGAATACCTAAAGAGGGTTCTCCGTCGGTAATTACAAAGATAGATTTTAAGAAAAACCGTTTAGGATATTTTGCTTTTAATTGGTCTGCAAAAATTTTGATTCTTTCATGACAACCAATGATTCCTTCACTCATATTCGTACCACCAACACCTCCATAACGCACTCCTTCATAATCCAAGCGAGCAATCTGCTTTAGAATCCGAAATAGTAAAGAACGATTGGTGTAATCACTTGAAAAATTAACCGTTTCGATAAAGTCTGTTCCAAAAAAATGAAAGGCATCATATGATTTTCGGTCTTCTAATCCTAAGACCATCAAATACAAAATTTTAAATAAATTCCGCATTCTTTTATGGCGCATTGAGCCCGAAAAATCTAAGGCAAAAGCATTGACCTGCTCCGCATCCGCTTTTCCAGACCGCACTCTTAGCGATTTCATCACTTCTCCTCGTAGCCATTTATGCTGGTCTTGTGTTGTTTCTGGGTCAAATTCGATTCCATCATAGCTATGGCGATAGGGGTCAAATTCTGTAGAAGTTTGGCTGGGTAGCGCCATCAAAAAAGCTTGTTGGACAAAAGGAATATAAGGACCAACTTCTTTTTCGACGAGTAATAATTCATCTAACCACAGCTCTAGTTTTTTATTATGTTTTACATTCCCTGCTAACATCCCAAATTCTCGCATCCGTCGTTGTCTATATTCGCCTTTGTGACGGATAGAAAGCAATTGTGCTTTGGCTGCCTTATCCCATTGTTCTTGTAGATGGTCAAAAGAAAAAGGTTTTATTATATCTACATATTCCTGAGTATCTGCTAAGGTCTTTTTTGTGTATAAATCTTGGATATATCTTTTAAGTCTCCTTCTCTCCTTTATTTCATTTTTTTGGTCTCCAACAAATATATCATTCAACTCCTTCGCTCTTTTCGGCGTAAACACATTCCATTGTGGGACTAAGTTATCTTCCACCGAAGTCCAATAAAAAAATGGACCAAATAGCTGATTGGCAAAAAATTGTAAATGTAAGTTCCATCTTTTATAGCTATGCTCTTCTAGTTCTTTCTGTTGAAAAATATTTAGATTTTCTTTAGCGGAAGCTAAAATGTCTACCTGTTCTTCTGATGTAAATTCATACCATTTTTGGGCTTCCTCTTCGTACCAATTGGTTGTTGGTCGAGTAAACAAAGGTTTTTTCAATACAACTTCACTTGATTTACTTTCTTTAATTCTATTTAAAATAGATTTGTTACCAATGGCTTTTTTTACAGTCTCCGCCACATCCTTTTCTCTATCCGCTCGGTATTTAAAACGGGTATTCTCTAATGGGAATGCCGCATATTTATTTTCAAAATAAGGGTCGATTATCTCTTGAACCTTAACCCAATTTTTTTCTAACTTAAATAAATTAAAAAAAGCATAAGCGGTATCTTTTCCAGCATAAACCGTTTTGCGATTACCCATAGACCGTCGAGAAATAGCAGGGTAGCCATTTTCGATAATGAAGCGTAAAGAATGATTATGAGTCTCCCAAAAAGTACGTACTTCGGGATGTGCATTTTTAATCAAGGTTTGCTGTTCAATCGCCGTCATCCCATTAAAGTAATAGACTTGAAATTCAGACTGCATTAAATCCCACAACTGTTCGGAGGGCAATTTTTGGTCAAAACCAGCAACAGAAATAGTTTGTACTAAAACCTTTGTAATTTCTTTAAAGGCTTTGATATTTTTTGCTTTAGTATCTTTTAAAAACTTCGCATAAAATTGAAAATATTGCCAAAGCGCAATCAGCGGCAAAGGCTGTTCAGACATGCCTGTTTCTCGCTTTTTCTTAGCAATCGCTTTTAGGAATCCAACAAAGGGAAAGGTCTCCTTCATCAATTTCAAATACAACAAATAAGGTTCAATCTGGTCTTTCTCTAGACGAATAATTTCGGATTGGGGAATAAAAAAACCGTTTGGCTGAATGGCTTTTTCTAGTTTATCCCATATCAACGTAGATTGGGTATATTTTGGATGGAAAATAATTTTCAAATCGTCATTTCCTGTAAAGTCCTCTTTTATATCAGTTCCCTCAAAACTATTTCGGTATTTAGTAGAAATAGGCGAATCATAATCAAAGGTTTTACTACCAAATCGCCAATAATTATCGCCCACTTCCGCTGGCTGAAAGTCAATAATGGAATACTTTTCAGCATAGTATTTGCGCTGCAAAATTTCCCAAAACCGTTGGAGGTTGGGCGGTAAAGGTTTACCGAAGGAAGCAGAATAGGCTTTGTTTATATGTTTGGTTTCTCTTGTCATACTGCTATTTACGAAGGAATTTTGAAAAGGGTGATTTTTTTTAGATGGAAACTAGGAGAAATTCGATATTCTTAAATTTTTACCAAAAATATAATATTATAAATCGCATTGCTATTTCATTCTCCAAATACTATTTAAGTCTGCTTGAATAGATTTCGCCGAATCACTATAAGCATTTCCTTTTTTAATGACGTTTTCTAATAGCATATTGGACTTGTTACCTGTTTGCAAGCGGGGGCTAAGTAACATAACGTGGAGTTATCTGCCTTCATGCTTCGTCTTATCAAGCATGCTCGACCATTACAGCCGATAACCACGTTATGTTAAATAGCCAAGTCGGGTAAACTTAACTGGATTTTTTGGCTTGACTCGACTAGGCAAAAGAAAAGCGGTAAGGAATGCTAGATTCCTTACCGCTTTTTATAATTCTACATGTTAAAAACATGTATGATATTTATTTTAAGAAAAATCCTTAAAACATCCCTCAATGTTTTTCGACTCGCCCGACATTCTTAAAACATCGGGGTATAAACTTATTATATGACAATACAGTTGCTATTGTTCTATATTTTCGTTTTTATCAAATTCCCTATTGTACTGATAAACTTCATTTGCTATTTTTTTGATATTTATTTCTTGATTGTTTAACCTAGTCTGAAAAGCAATGATTAATGATTCCTCAGCAGTCGTTCGGTCATATGAATTCTCTATTTGATTTAAGAAATCATCAACTATTGGTCTAAATTCAGGGCTATTATGTAGTTCCGTAAATTCTTCAGTAAAATTTGCTGAATAAATAATAACTGCTTGTCTAGGAGCATCTTTAAATTTTTGTATCGTTTCTTTATCAATCTTATGTTCTAAGTCATCAAAAAAAGAGTTTAAAGAATTATCTATATTATTACATGAAATTATGATTAGTAATATTGCAAATATATAATTGTGAAAATTATTCATTATAAATTATTTTTGTACTTTAAAGGCGGGCTTTATTGCAGACTTTGCTGCCTCCCTATGTTCAGCATCATATAAATATCCATCATTAGCTCTAACTACATTTTTTTTATAGATAGCTGGGTCATATACGCCGATTCTATTATCAGATGCTGTGGTTAAATAAATTTTAATATTAAGCCTATTTCCTTCCTTAACATCACTTCCAAATGTACTTTGTTTTTTTACTCCAGAAAAATTTAAAGCATTTCCTGCTGGATGAGTATGTATAGCGGAAGACATCTCCCAACCAGAGACTTTCTGCCCTGCTATCTCAAGCTTTGAGTCCTTAGGATAGGCTTTACCTCCGCCTCTTACTCTATCGCCCTCTTCGGTAGTGCCTGGTAAAAAAGCTTGAACCGTTTCCCCATCTCCATCTGTTAATTCTTTAGAAAAAACAGCCATTACATATTCTAGACCATCTGAATTACTAGTTTTAGCAGTATTTACTTTTGACCAATCGCTGAAGAGGTTTCCTAAATCACCTTCTGTATAGGCAAGAGCGCTATTAGATTGTAATTCTTCACAAGTCATATTCTGACATTCAGATGTACTTCCAGAATTAACAATTCTATTAGATTCATCATTACCTTGTTGTAAAATAAATTCACCATTGGCTGCAAAATATTTCTGTAGCCCATGCAAATCAATATTAGCTATTGGACTATTATCTGCATAGTTATATGTGCTTAGGTGAGGGAACTGGTCACTAATAGGGTCAACCCCTGTAAAACGAGCAATAGCAGGGTCGTACATTCTGAACCCATAATGATACCAATCCAACCCAAAATCCGTGTCTAATTCTTTGCCGTTATACAAATAATCACAAGTCTCATTCACTCGAACATCATTTCCCTTATGTCGCATCCCAA
>CAYMSC010000372.1:0-6608 GCA_964392805.1 uncultured Saprospiraceae bacterium | reverse complement strand
TCGATTTGTAAATGAACAAATAATTCCAATTGATGACGGACCTGCTAACCAAATTAGCTCTAGCATCGTGGTGCAAGAAACAGCAGGTATGATCAATGATATCAATCTAAAATTAGACATTAAACATTCTTATACAGAGGATTTAGAAATTCGATTGCTAAACCCAGATGGTGTTTCTGTAAGATTAGTTCGTGGAGTCGGAGGTAGTGATAATGATTTTCACTATCGTTTATGGTTTGTCTACCGACCTGATGATGGTGGATTGGTTACGTTTGCACAACAAATTGTGCGCTATCCTTCAGTAAATATAATCCCTTACCTGACAAACTTATATTTAAAGAGTTTTAAAAAATTAGTGAAGAACTCTAAAAGATAAGGAGCTATTTGTAAGCCAATTATTAAAATAAACGTATAAATACCAAATGGAGACGCCTAATAACAATGGAATATTAAAATTTAATGATATTTTTGAAACTACTCAAGCCATCTTTTTTAACTTACTAACTCTTGATATGAGAACAAATTTAATATTCCTTATTTTCCTTATTTCAAATATGATTTATGGCCAAGTTGGTCCAATCAATGAAATTATTTCTTGTCATCCATGTGGTTCTGATTTGATTATCAACGGAGATATTGATAAGGATGGAATAACGGACCTTTTGATTTATTCTGAAATAGACCAAAAAATGGCTTGGGCAAAAAATGACGGACGAGGAAATTTTATTACTAAAACCAGAATTCCAGATTATGAAGGTATCATTGATTTTATAGGGCTAGAAGATTTAGATGGAGATGGAGATTTAGATTTATTTTTTAGTTCACAAGCTGAAAATACTATAGGATGGTTCGAAAATGAGTCTGGAGGACAGTTCAATAACCCTCCAATTATCATATCTAATGAAGCAGGTTACGGAAAAAATAAACCTTTGGGAGATATTGACCAAGATGGAGATATAGATATAGTTGCTTCCATTTTTAGAGAGAATAAGATTTTGATATTTGAAAATGATGGTTTAGGAAATTTTACCATCAAGCAAGTAATTGAAAATGAAAAAGATGGAACCTCTAAAGTTTACTTAGAAGATTTGGACGGAGATATGGATGTAGACCTTTATGCAGTCTATGGTTCGGGATTGGTATGGTTTAATAATGATGGCACAGGACATTTTGATACCTTAACCATCATAGATGAATATACGTGGGTCATTGGTCAAGCTGATTTTGCTGATTTAGATGGAGATGGGGATATAGATATTATTACCTCGGAAGATACTAGGAATGAATTTGGCTGGTATGTAAACGAAGGAAATGGGCAATTTAAAGACCGACAAATTATTGGCGAAATCAAAGGTAGAGGTGGCGCAGTTAAAAGTATCGATTTTGATATGGATGGAGATATGGATATAGTCAATTCTCAGGAACTGATAGATGGAGATATTTTTTGGTTAGAAAACGATGGAGAAGGTAATTTTTCAGTGCCTAGCTTTCTTGTAAAAGGTATTGAATGGTTAAATTCATTTTTGATAATAGACCTTGATGGAGATGGAGATATGGATATCGCAACAGGCGGTACATTTGATGAAAGACCCCGATGGTTTGAACAAATGGAAGATGGTAGTTATAAAGAACATCCAATATTGTTTACAGAAGTATGGGGACTTAAAGATATTCTAGCAGTGGATTTAGACAATGATGGAGCTGATGATATATTGGCAGTTTCTGGAAAAGACGAAAGTCTATCGTGGTTTGCTAACGATGGAGCAGGTAATTTTGACGAGAAAAAATTAATTAGTACTAAAGTAGGAATGAATGGTGCAGCTTATACAGCAGATATTGATATGGATGGAGATCAAGATGTATTTTACGCAGACCGAGATACTGTAGGATGGTTTGAAAATAATGGGCAAGGGCAATTTACACAGCGTTATATATATGATTATAGTGTAGCCAGTATTAGTTTTGCTTCAGGAGATTTTGATATGGATGGAGATATAGATATGATAAGTGCTGGTTATGGACATTTTGCCAATGTCTTTTTTCATGTCAATGATGGGCAGGAAAATTTTGAAAAATACGACCGACCTAATTTTACGGAAAGAGATGGAATTGTACAAGCAGCAGATTTGGACGGAGATGGAGATTTAGACTTACTGATGAGTGCTGTTTTTAGTGGAAGTGTTTCTTGGAGAGAAAATAATGGAGGGTTTCCTTTTTCTGATTGGAAGGAACACTTTTTTCCTTCTAATAAAAGTGGCTGGGCAACCGTAATTGCTTTGGATGTAGATAAAGATGAGGATTTAGATGTTGCTATTTCTTCTAAAATTGGAGTAGAATGGTTTGAAAATGATGGACAAGGAGCATTCTCTTTAAAGCAGACTTTTTCTAATGAGGAAAGTACTTCAAGAAGAATTACTTCAACAGATTTAGACAATGATGGCTGGATTGATATGATAGTTATGGAACCTCAAAATAATCAAGTACTTTGGTTTAGAAATGATGGTTTAGGTAGTTTTATTGAAAAAAGAATTATTATTCCAAATTTGCAGACTGTGTCGGACATTACTTTAAGTGATATGGACGGAGATGGAGATGATGATTTTGTTACTATCTCTAGATTTGATAAAATAGCTTGGTTTGAAAACCTTTATGGAGAATCCACCATAAATAGTATTACCTATTTTGATGAAAATAGAAATGGAACGTATGACGAAGGGGAACAACCATTACCTAATGTAAAAGTCCAACTTGAACCCCTTGCTCTTTCGACTTTTGCTGATACTACAGGAAAATCTGAGTTCTTTTTATATGATGGTGATTTTAACTTAACCGCTTTTCCTGATTCTTGTTATGTCTTGACGACGGATTCTATAAGTTATAATATTTCTTTAGGAAGGCAAGAAGCAGCCATTCAATATTTTGGATTTGCATTAAATGATTCTATACATAGGGTACAACCACGAATTATGACAGACCCTGTTCGCTGTGGATTTACCGTGAATCTTTGGATAAACATTACCAATGAAGGTTGTATCAATTCTAATGGACAATATGGAGTTATTCTCGATACGTTGGTTGATTTTATAGATTCTTTTCCATCTCCTGATTATATCATTCAAGGTGATACTTTAATATGGTCTTATGACGAATTATTGCCTAACACTTCCCAAAAGGTAAGTATACCAATAAATATCGCTGGTGTTGAGCATATAGGAGATACGATACACTTACGAGGTATTTCTTTTATAGAACAGGCAGATGGGACATTACAGAGTTCGGAATCTTATAATTTTCTAGCAGAAATTCGATGTGCTTATGATCCGAATGATAAGTTGGTTACGCCCAATAGAATGGGGCAGTATGAAGAAAATTATACCTTATTTGAGGAAGATTTAGAGTATACAATTCGGTTTCAGAATACAGGAACAGACACTGCTTTTAATGTAGTCATTAAGGATTATTTAGATGAAGATTTGGATTGGACTACTTTTAAGCCAATTACCAGTAGCCATGAAATGAAAACTTTTGTCAGAGAAAATGGTTTAGTAGAATTTTCATTTGAAAATATTCTATTACCAGATAGTATTATTAATGAGCCGCTTAGTCATGGTTTTATCACGTATACTATTTCGCCTAAAAAAGATATACCAGAAAATACACTGGTCGAAAATACAGCTAATATTTACTTTGATTTTAACCCACCGATTGTAACGAACACTATTCAAAATAGATATGTATCTGCGTTACCTAGAAATATTTCTACTTCAATTTCAAATTACCAAGTTACAAGTACTCCCCAAGTTAAGGTGTACCCAAATCCCTTTTTTAATCAATTAAATTTTGAAATTGAAAATTATAATGGTGAGCAAAAACTTATGATTCGTTTGTTTAATTTAACTGGAAAGTTATTAAAGCAAGATGATATAAAAAATAACAATTTTCAAATGTCTTTATCTAATTTAAATAATGGGTTGTATTTTTATCAAATAATAAATTCTGACGGATATATTATAAAAAGTGATAGAATTGTGAAAAACAATAATTTTTGAGAAGCTATTTGAAGTATTCAAAACATTGGACCTAATTAATCGCGACAATTCAAAATAATTATTGAAGGTAATTAGAGATTATTAAAAGCTATTATCGGTTCTTAATTTATTGATTATCAGAAAAACCGATAATAACTTTTACCGATTAATTTTGTCTTAGCACTTACTTAATCTCTTATTTTGCGAAATACAGACTAATCTCCTTCAAAGACCCTGTTTCCACCACTTCCCCAAAAGGCAAACCTTCCTTCGTTTCCTCATACTGATTTATCCAGCAAGCATCCAATCCAAAAACACTCGCCCCAGAAACATCCCATTGATTAGAAGAAAAGAAAATTAACTCTTCAACAGTTGCACCTAATTTATCTAAAGCCATTTGATAAACGGCAGGTTGAGGTTTATAAACACCAATATCATCGACGGAAAGGATATGGTCAACATAATATTGAATACCAGTTAATTGCACGCCGTTGTCTAACATCGACCGAGTACCATTCGACAAAATAGCAACCGTCTTGTTGTTATCCTTTAAGGTTTTTAAGAGGTCTTTTACGCCATCAATTAATTGTGGCGTATCATAAAGGGGCAATAAAATATCGAATACTTTTTCATTGGTAATTCCATTTAAACGCATGCTGTAATCTAAGGCCTCTCTAGTGACTGTACTAAACGGTTCATAGCGATTCATTTCGTTCCGCAGCCAAGTATATTGAAGTTGTTTATTCCGCCATACATTGATTAAATTATCTGTTTTCTCACCCGCTATTTTCGTCAATTCCGCTTTGACTTCGCTGGTTTTAAATAAGGTACCGAAGGCATCGAATACAAAAAATTGTTTTTGGGCTAAATCTTTGATGGTCATTGTTTTTATTGTTTTAACATTACTAAAATGCCTTTGTTTGGTCCAAATGCATCTTAAATTGTTGAGGGGTTATCATTTCTATTTTTTTAAAAGTACGTGTAAAATAACCTTTATTATTAAAGCCTGCTAGAGCGGCAACTTCGGAGATTTGAAGCTTTCGATTTTCTTTCAATAAATTTTTAGCAAACTTTATTTTTTCGCCATTAATATATTCAATAGGAGAGGTACCTAAGGTATTCTTAAATTTTTTATGGAAACTAGAGGTACTCATACAGGCTTTTTTTGCCAACAAATCAATCGTAATATCTTTTTCGGTCAAATGGTCTTGGATGTATCTAATGACCATCCCAATTCGGTGGTCACTGAACATGTTTAGTCGGTCGTGAAATAAACTATACTTTGCTTTGGTTTGCAAAAGCCGAATGATTAACTCTTGAATCATTAAATCCAAAAGTGTTGATTTCGATGAATTATTCGAAGTAAAAGTATAAACCAAGCGCTTGATTAACTGATTGATTCCTTCATTATGAGGTAAATGAGTCGTTAAGTCATCTATCTGCCAGTTGCTATTTTCCGATTCGATGGCGGTCTGTTGGTTAAATTTAAGTACCACATCTTTTATTTTTTCTGTTGAAATATTTAATGCTAAACATTCCGTTGGGCGATTTGGGGCTGCTTCAGGGAAGTCTATGAATAAAGGCTGATTCGCGGGAACAACTAAAGATTCTCCTGGTAAAAAGTCAAATGCAGGTCTATCTTTTAAATGCATAATTTTTTTCCCAGTTAGCATACTAGCGATAATCGGTACATCAAATTGTAAATAAACTTTTTCCGTTGTTTTGAGCGTCTCAAAAATATTGAGTTCGGCAAATTCCGAATAGTAAGTCGATTGATTTTCTACTACCGTTGTTAGTTTTCGAGAAGTGCGATAGGAAGTTAAATAATTATTCATTTGTTGTACAAGCTAATATAGATTTTAAAGAGGCGAATGACCATGCAATGATAATGTATATAATTTTTAAAATCGCTATATAGTACTGTAATAATTTGGTGAAATATTTTTTTAAGATAGAAATGTACTGTTATTAAAGATAATTGTGAACTTTTCTTAATAATTCTTGAGTTATCTTTACGGCATTTACGGCATTCTAGCATATCTCTTAAGTACAATCAATGAATATTGTCAATTATTTTAATAAAGTTAGAACCGCTATTTCGGACAATCAATTAGAAGCAATAGCTAATTTACAATTAGATAAGCCCCTTCATTTTAATTGGGTAGAAGAAATCTTTTATGCACTCAATGTTAAAGCTTTTCCAGAAAGTACAGCTTTGATTTGGCGTTATAAGGCGGAGGAAAGGTATTTTTCTTTTTTGGAAATTTACGAGCAAGCGAATCAACTATTAAATTTTATGCGACGGCATGGTTGTCAGCAGGGAGACCGAATCTACTCTTTTTTGCCTTTAATACCTGCTAATTGGACGAGTTTCTTAGCGACCATTAAAGGAGGCTTTATTATCATGCCGACGGCAACAAACCTAACCGCTCGAGATTTGGAGAATAGAATTAAGGGCCAATGAGGCGAATGATAAAATTAATAAAATAAAAAAAACGCAGGAATATTTTCACAGAAAGTATTGATAAAAGAAACTTAAATAGGTTAGTTTCCGAATCATTATCTGTAAAAAGACAGTAA
>CAYMSC010000371.1:0-6623 GCA_964392805.1 uncultured Saprospiraceae bacterium | reverse complement strand
ATAGAATGTAAATATTTTTTTAAGGAAGAACGAAAAACCTTTTTGTATTGGATAATGAGAGGAAATGCTAGAGAGTGAATCAAGAGAATTCTTCACCTAATTTACCCAGATTAAATATTCCAAGGAACGGTTCAAAAATAACTTTACATTTTAAAATTGTAACTTATTGATTGTCAGTAGTGTTTTTAATTTTAATTGTCATTCATTCCTAAGCCCCCATTATTAAAAAAACACCTTGGTATTTAGTGCAAAACCTCTGAATATAATACCTTGATTAATATTTAAGTTCATTCCTAGGCTTTCATAACCAAATTCTAATTGACCTTCCAATGACTCCGTTATCTTATAAGATAAACCTATTCCTAGATTGATACCAAAAACATGATCATAATCTAAATCAAAAGAATTTGTTGTAGGCACTCCTACACGAGTTTCTATTTCAATCTCTTCTCCACTTAAAAAGATACCTGGTCTTGCACCCGCTATCACGTAGGGAACTAATTTTTTATTGGTGAAAAGATTATATTTTATATTAATTGGAAATTCGATATTTTTTACATTATGCGTCAAAAGGAATGTTCCAATTGTGAATTCGATAATTCCCTCTGTATCATAGGTATTATAAGTAGCGCCTACTTGTAAAGTTAATCTGTCAAAATAGGCTAAGGAAACTAAGCCTCCAAATTGAAATGCGCTAATATTATCCTCATAGGCTCTCTTCGAGCCTTCCCTGAATAGGTAGCTAATAGAAAGAAGACAATAGTCAAGAAAACGTAAATACTTTTCATGTTTTCACAAATTAATTAGATGATTAAATGGATGTTAATATAGCTTGGTTGATGTGGTTTTTTAAAAGGTAATAATAGTGTTTTTCTAAAATAAATTGTAGAGAAAGTGTTTTTTGAACTTCAAGTTTTGGAAGCTCTAAGCATTTTAGAATAAAGTCTAATAAACACAGGTAAAACCTTTGAATCGCAAGATAAAAGATAACTAGGTGTTCTTATAATTTTATTGTTGATATATTAAAAATATTTTTAATTCGACAATAATTAACGAAGAAAGGTCTAATTAATAGACATTATTTAACGTGAGTTTTGGTAAGTTCTCAATGTTGAATTTTGAATAATTGAATTTTGAATAAAACGAGACGTAATAGAACGAAAATGTTGAGATTTAAGGCAACCGCCCATTCAAAATTCTTCATTCAAAATTGAGAACTTACGAGTTTTGGATATAATTAATTGATTATCAAAGAAGTATAAGCTTTTGACTTGTGCTTTTGTCTAAAATGACAAAAATGAATCGAACGGATTGTTTTTTATTCGATTGATTGTCAGTTGCTTATATTCAATCATTAGTGCGCTGCGCTTATGAATCTTCGATTTCAAAATTGACGTTATTTAGAGGATAGTTAGCGTACAAAACAGAGGAATTGCCAAGGGTGACTTATTAAACACTGTCTCGTCTAAATACCACAATTACAGTAACAAAAATAATAATAACAATGAGAGGAATATTACGAATGTTGATGATGTTTGGTCCTATGCTTTACAGACAATATCAAAAGTATCAGCAAAATAAAGCTAGACGACAATCTAATCAAAATCCTGATAATCAGAAAGGTATTGAATAAGTTGTTGCGTATCTAAATAACGCTAACACAACAATTTTAGAAAATAAAAAATAGGCTTTTTAAGGATTAAACTTGATACATCATAGGGTACATTTTTAATTCGTTTTTGAAAAAAAACCGTTTATTTTAAAAAAGATAAACGGTTTTTATATGTGTTTTAGACGTTAAAGGAAAATGGAAAAAATAACTTCGATGCTTTGGTCAATACTCTACGAAAAACCGCACAAATTCTAGTTCGAGTCATGTAAAATACCTCTTGAATCTGTCGTCTTCCCATCTACAAACGGTGTTTTTAGGTATTCCAATCTTATTTAGCTAGGATACACAGGCTATTTTTTGTTAAATCCCCAAATTTAATTAACTTTATAAGCTCTTATCTTACACCACTACAATTATAAAGGAATTAATCTCTTTTTAATCTTCTTTTTCCCCCTAACAGAAGAAACAATGGATGATGTAAATTGTCCAACTAATTCTTAACTGCTTCAAGTTAAAAACTACCCCCTGCATTTCCCTTTTTTAAAAACAAATAAATTATGAACAAAATTAAACTATTCCTTTTAGGCTGTTGGTTCAGCCTTATTTTGGTTGGTTCAACGCAAGCAGAGGTAACTCTTAATCCTCAAAATGTAGCAGAAAGTGTTGATTGCGAAGCTGTAGATTTTATAGGAAGTGGCGGACAAATAACCTTAAACAATTTAAATGCACTAAGTGTAAGAATCGAATATTTTGGAGCGCCTACCAACTATCAAACAGTCGTAGTTTGTGATGGTAATTGTGCAACGACCCAAATAATTTCTAATTTGGCATCTGGAACTTACATTGTTAAGTTATTAATGATTGGAGAAGCAGGGGCGCTGTGTTTTAGAGAAGAAGAAGTTATTGTAACGGAAAATACGGGTAACCTTTGCGATAGCCAAGGAGGGGATGCAGATGGAGATGGAATCTGCGCAGTTAATGACTGTGATGATAATGATTTTTTTATTGGGGCAACCCAAATTCCAGGTACGCTTTGTGATGATGGAAATCCTAATACGGATAATGATATGATTCAGCCAGATGGTTGTACCTGTCAAGGAGAAAATACAACTACAGGCGGAGTTGCTAACTGTGATATAGTCATTTTTTCAGGAGGCGCGGGACAGTTTACGGTGAATAATTTAGTAGCACAAAGTGAAAGAATTGAATATTTTGGAGCTGCGACCAACTATCAAACGATAGGGTTTTGTGATGGGAATTGTCTAGAGAATCAATCCGTAATAGGTTTATCAGCAGGAAGCTATATCGTCAAACTATTAATGATAGGAAATGATGGCTCTTTCTGTTATCGAGAGGAAGAAGTTATCGTGACCGCAAATAACGGTGGTCCCTGTGATGCAAATGGCGGCGATGCGGATGGAGATGGTATTTGTGCCGATGTAGATTGCGATGATACTAGAGCGAATATTGGTGTTGCTCAACTCGCTGGCACTCCTTGCAATGATGGAAATCCTGCTACGGGTAATGATGTTATACAGGAAGATGGTTGTACTTGTTTAGGCGAAATTGATGGAAACCTATGTGACCAACGAGGGGGCGATGCCGATTTAGACGGTATTTGTGCTGATATAGATTGTGATGATACTAGAGCGGATATTGGTATTGCTCAACTCCCTGGCACTCCTTGTAATGATGGAAATGCTGCTACGGGTAATGATGTCATACAGGCGGATGGTTGTACTTGTTTAGGCGAGATTGATGTAGCTTTTTGTGACCAACGAGGAGGGGATGCAGATGAAGATGGGGTCTGTGCGGATGTAGATTGTGATGATAATGCTGTGGAAATTGGCATTGCCCAAACGGTCGGTACCCCTTGTGATGATGGAAATCCTAATACGGATAATGATGTGATTCAAGCTGATGGTTGTATGTGTTTAGGAGATGTAGTTGATTGTGATGCGGTTATCTTTGAAGGTGGTGCAGGTACGATTACGGTCTCTAATTTAACGGCTCCTTCTGTGGAACTAAATATTATTGGAGCCCCTACAAGTTTTGAATTAATCAATATTTGTGATGGAGAATGTAATGTTCAACAAATTATTTCCAATTTGGCTCCTGGGGCCTATTCGGTAAAATTACTATTGGGTGGGGCAGGAGGATGTTATCGAGAGGAAGACGTAATAGTAACGCCTTCTGCTGCGGCATCAAGCGCTGACCGAACCTCCACCGAATTCCATTTAAATGGTTTTGCGAATCTGCAAAATATTGAATTACAATGGGTACACACCGATAATCGACCCAAAAACTATTTTGTACTAGAAAAATCTATAGATGGGCAATTATTTGAACCTGTTCAAGTCATAAAATCGGAGGATATAGGCACCAATGTAGCCGCCTACAAAGAGTTGGATGAACAACCACAAACAGGTCTTAATTATTACCGAATAGGGACGGCTTTTAATACTGGAGACTTCACCTATTCGGAAATTGTCCAAGTGGACTTTACGCCATTGGACCAATTTGGCATTTTTCCCAACCCTGTTACTTATCAAGGAGAACTCTTTATTAATTTAAGCGACTTTGTTGACAAATCTGCTGATTTGATAATTTATAATGGATTTGGGCAGCAGGTGCAATCTATGCGAGTGGATAAAGTTGGAGTTAGCCCAATTCGGCTAAGATTGGAAGATATACCTGATGGCGTTTATTCTATTGATGTTAAAGTTCCAGGTAAACGATTGCAGGCAAGGCGATTTATTGTGCAAAGGTTATAGGTTTATTATTTATTTTGCCTTCACAAAAGCCGTTTATCTTTTTTAGATAAACGGCTTTTGTGTTTTTTAATTATTTGAGTTTATTAGAATCAAGGTAAACAGAATAATTATTAAAAAATAGCCCATTTTTCCTTGTCTAATCCTAGAAGATAATTCTCGCAATCAGGATGCCATTCTTCCTCTTTCTTCAAACACTTTACCTCTAAATAATAGTGGTCCTCATCATCATTTATTCCTTCCAACCTTTTTTTTCCGAATATTACAGTTTTACCATATCCATGAGTAGAATAAAATTGTAAGTGATAAGCTTCGTATTTTAATGCTTTAATTGATGAATCGTTAAATTCTTTAAAGAGATAAGCTTGGAATTTTTTTACGGCTTTAAGCGATTCTGAATCTATTGGTTCATCGTGGTATATTTCATTTATAAATTTTGAACATTCCTCGTTGTTATTATCTTTATCTGTTACTTAATAACAATACTATTTCTTTGCTTAATTATAATTAAGATTAATGGATTTTGACGGTATAGATTTAGGGGGTAATAAATTGATTTATAGTACTTTATGTGAATTTTTATTTTAGAATGAAGGGATGAGTGACGATAAATGTATTTTTTATCTCTTTTGCTAACTTTTATTATTGTAGATAAAGATGTGCATTGGCATTGAACCTTAATTCAATGATTGTTGTGCCTTCACTATTGTCTATTTCTTTACAAAAGTTATTAAATAATTTATTATGAAATTAATTGGTTTAAAAAATAATCATAGAGTAGGTTCGCTACATGATGCTATTCAACAGGCTATAGAGATAGAAATTACGACAATTCCTTTGTATCTCTATACCTATTACACCATCAACAGAGTCCCTAAGCAAGAAGCTATTATTGCCTACTACACTAGAAAATTAATGGATAGGGTAGATAAAAAGGGGAATAGAATGTCAGAAGAAGAAGTATGTAAAAAAGCCAAAGAATTATCCATAAAAATTATGGTATTTTCTAATAAAGCAGCGGCTACTATTATGAGTGTTGTCGTAGAAGAAATGCTGCATATGGCATTGTCGAGCAATTTACAGGCTGGAGTAGGGGGGATGCCTATGTTAGCAGGTAGAGCACCAAAATCTTTTCCAACCATTCTTCCAGGGCACGCTAAAGTTAAAGGAAAAGAATTTATGGCTTCTTTAGCACCGCTTTCAGAAGCACAAATGGATGTATTCCTCAAAATCGAGCAACCGGAGGAACCTAATAGTGAAAATTTAGAAGGAGAAATTGATTTGGATGATTATACCTCCATCGGTCAGTTTTACAATAGAATTAAGGAGTACATTATAGAAAATAATAAAAATATTAATTGGAACAATACGAACCCTCAACTATATCCAGATAAGGCTTACAATAGAAAAGGATATTATGCGCCCAATAATGTAAATACTATCTACTATGATAAAAATCATAAGCCAGTATTTACCAATGCGAATGCCAATACAGACCCTGACCATGCAGGTCATTTAATCAAGGTAGTTGATAAGGATAGTGCAATAAAGGCTATTGAAGAAATTATTCACCAAGGAGAAGGGGCTGCTCCAGACCATACAGATGGGACAGAAGATTCTCACTATGGAAAGTTTTTAGAAATTAAAAAAGAACTAGGTGATTATAGAGCTTATCTCAAAGATGAAATGGGCTTTCCAGCAACTGAAATTGAATCCGAATATGAGCATTTACTAAGTTTTTTCATTACTCCTGCTCCAGTTGATCCCAAAACAGCAGATTATCCACCAGAATTACAAGCCCTTTCTAATTATGTAAATGCCTTATACACCTATCATTTTTATATGACAGAGGCTTGTTATCGGTTTCCAAACCCAAAGCAGGGAGCAATTATGCTATATGGCTTACATAAATCTATGTTCTTTATTTTATCAGTTATATGTAGTTTTATGATGACCAAAACCTATAGAGATAAGGATGGTGTCCTGAAACGAGTAGCTCCTACTTTTGAAGAATA
Organism: uncultured Saprospiraceae bacterium; assembly: GCA_964392805.1. Taxonomy (GTDB): domain Bacteria; phylum Bacteroidota; class Bacteroidia; order Chitinophagales; family Saprospiraceae; genus JAFMDF01. Next base: position 225 of record CAYMSC010000371.1, on the reverse strand, counting down.
TCAATTTAAAGCAGGCCAGAATGTAAAGGCACAATTAATCGAGTTAAATAAACAAGTACCAGATTGTATAGGGATGACCCCTAATCAGTTGGCACGTATTTCTGACTTACCAGATATTGATATTGCTGCCATGGAAAATATGAAGTTTTAATATCTGGTATCTTGACAATGTTAAATTAGAAAATTGTTTAATGAATTTATTCTTTTTGACGCTGAGAGACGCTG
>CAYMSC010000370.1:5511-6651 GCA_964392805.1 uncultured Saprospiraceae bacterium | reverse complement strand
AAATGTTGATTACATGAAATATAAACTAAAGCCCTTCTTTCTATAAACTTATTTTTTTGTCAAAAAAATTATTATGAAATCCAAATTATTATTGATTGCTATTCTATTTGGTGGTATTGTCTTTTCAGGGTTTATCCTGCAAAAAACTAAAAGTAAACCTGAAATGGATTTAAGCAAAATCACCTTGCCCGAAGGGTTTAAAATTGAGCTTTTTGCTGAAAATGTAAAAAATGCTCGAACGATGGTACGTTCTCCGAAAGGAATTATTTTTGTTGGAACAAGAGGGGAGGGGAGTGTCTATGCCCTAAGAGATAACGACGGCGACAATAAAGCAGATGAACAGTTTTTAATTGATAAAAAACTGTCCATGCCCAATGGTGTTGCGTTCAGAGATGGCGCTTTGTATGTGGCAGAACACAATCGAATTTTGCGCTATGATGATATTGAAAAAAACTTAGCTAACCCACCAGAACCAGTTGTAATCAATGATACTTATCCTTCTAAAAAACATCATGGTTGGAAATATATCGAATTTGGTCCTGATGGTAAGTTATACGTTCCCGTAGGCGCACCTTGTAATATTTGCGAATCTGAAGATGAAGTTTTTAATACGATTACTCGGATAGACCCTGATGGAAAAAATAGAGAAATTGTGCACCGAGGTATTCGTAATACGGTTGGGTTTACTTGGCATCCAACCACAAAAGAATTATGGTTTACGGATAATGGGAGAGATTGGATGGGGGATGATATGCCCGCTTGTGAACTGAATCACGCCCCTAAAGATGGACTTCATTTTGGTTATCCGTATTGCCATCAAGGAGATACGCCTGATGATAAATTGGCGGGCAATCATACTTGTGATGAATTTACGCCACCTACGGTAAAAATGGGCGCACATACCGCTCCACTAGGACTCATTTTTTATACAGGGAAACAATTTCCTGCTGCTTATAAAAATCAATTATTAATTGCTGAACACGGTTCTTGGAATCGAAGTTCTCCTGTTGGTTATCAATTATCTATGGTCAATGTAGACGATGGGGCTACCACAAAAAATATATTTGCTAGTGGATGGTTAGAGGATGGAGAAGCGTGGGGAAGACCAGTTGATTTGGAACCAATGCCAGATGGTTCTGT
>CAYMSC010000370.1:0-5411 GCA_964392805.1 uncultured Saprospiraceae bacterium | reverse complement strand
GCAAATGCAGGTACTCGCTGCTTCACTAATTCATACCCACCAAATAGCACTGCGGTGAAAAATAAATTACTTAAAATAGTACTTAAAAAGAAAGGTAATCCCGCAGTATAAGCCGCAATAACACCTGTAATATCTTTGGTATACATTGGCAACGTCCACCAACTACCTAAATTGGTAATCAAAAAGAAAACCAAAGAAGTTAATAAACTGGCTATCAATAGATTTTTTACTTTTATTTGCTTTAATAATTTTGTGCCCATCAAAGCAATCACGAAGATACTTAGATAAACGACAGGGGTGCCGAACCAAGAAAATCCTTCAAAATAAGCCGCATAGATTGTATTATTCAAAACTACATCACTCACCCATAAGGCTAATAGTGGAATCAATACGGCTAAATATCGCTTAGAAAAATAAGCACCACCAAATAATGCCATTGCACCAAGTGGAGATACATTCGGCAATTCTGTCATTGCTAAACGACTTAAAGCTGCTACCATAACAATAGCTGATATAAGACCAAAACGAAGGTTTAATTTACTTTTCATAATTTTTTTCAGTTTGAAAATGATAACTCAAAATAGTGCAACAATGATGATTGTTACAAATATCATTTTGCGGAGTTTTAATACCAGATTACTATTTTACGATAGGTTAATGATAATTGTTTGTAATCTTGGCACAAAGGTAAGTAGAAAACTGCTCGTTTGGAAAGAATTTAATTAATAACTATTTCTTTTACCCTCTAAATAATCGACATAATCGACACTGCCTAGCCTAAATTTCACAGGCATTTTGACGGCTTTTTCTAATTGCACTTCTATTTTACAGAAAAAAGCTAAGTCTTTATAGGCATAAGCTGCGGGCATTTGCTGCTGCGTATCTAATGGATTGAACCCATTTTTTTTATTTTCTTGGAAAGTAAAATGTTGGATTGCTTGAGTGAAATTGATGTTTTTAGGAGCTTGGACAAGCTGGGTTTGTAAGGTTTGATAATTTTTAGTGTCCGCATTAACCATCATTTGTGCCATTAGGAAATGACCACATAAGCAGAAAGATAATATCGTGATAACTTTTTTCATAATTTTATTGTACCGACGAAACTTGTCCTCGATTTATCGGGATTCATTCGTCTTTTGAGATTGTTAACGCTACTTTTCAAACATCAAGTTACTATAAAAAGATAACTAATTTTGGCTATCTTTGGTTCAATACATCCCAATTGTATTCCAGACAACCTTTTTATTAAAAAAACATTTATGAAACAGCTACTTAAAGGATATAAGGTTTTAGATTTTGGCAGATATATTGCCGCCCCTTACTGTGCTTCTCTCTTGGGGCAAATGGGGGCTGAGGTAATTCGGATTGAACGTCCAGGTGGGAGTGAGGACCGTTTTTTAGCCCCGATTACTCCTGCGGGAGATGGAGCAATGTATATGCAAATGAATGCCCATAAGAAAGGAATTACCTTAGATATTGCGAAACCAGAAGGGAAAAAGATTGCCCAAGCATTAATAGCTACGGCAGATGTAGTAATAGCTAATTTACCGCCTAAAACCCTTAGTTATCTAGGCTTAGATTACGAAACGCTAAAGGCAATCAAAGAAGAGGTGATTTTGGTGACGAATACAGCTTTTGGTAATACAGGGCCATATGCCAATCATATTGGATTTGATGGGATGGCACAGGCGATTACGGGCGGCAATTTTTATTCGGGTTTCCCTGACCAACCTATTCGTTGTACGGTAAATTTTGTCGACTTTTCTACGGCTTTGTCTGCCACATTAGGCACACTAGCGGCTATCATGCACAAAGAACGAACGGGCGAAGGCCAAATCGTAGAAACTTCTTTATTGAGTACTGCTTTGAATTTAAATAATTCTATGTTACTAGAGCAAGATGCACTTAATATTAATCGACCACCAAAAGGGAATTTAGGACAAATAACGGGCCCTGCCGATTTATTTAAAACCAAAGATGGGCATGTGGTCATTTCCGTGGTTGGTCCTTATATGTTTAAACGTTGGATTAGACTAATGAACAAGCCTGAATGGTTGACGGACGAACGCTTTAAAGACGATACCGAAAGAGGAAAGCATAATGAATTTCTAAGCGGAGAAATGAGCAAATGGTGTCAAGATAAAACCACCGCCGAAGTATTGACTATTTTAAAAGAAGCAAAGCTTCCTGCTGGTCCTGTATTATCTTTCCAACAGGCACTTGATAATCCTATGGTACAATCAATCAATCATTTAGCACCTTTACCCTTTCCCGGTGCGCCAAAAGACCCTTTGGTCGCACCTGCACCTTTTAAATTATCTAAAACTCCTTTGGAAAAATTACGCCGAGCGCCTTTATTGGGAGAGCATAATGCCGAAATTTATGGAGCATTAGGCTATTCGTCGGAACAATTGGATGTATTGAAGGCGCAAGAGATTATATAGATTAAGTGGTAAGTTGACAAGTTTTCAATAACGAGGAAATAGGTTGAGCAATTTTCAATTAATTAGCTGAATAAATATTCGTGTACCAACCTTTTTTTGTACACGGATGAATGGTACACGGATATTAGAAATTAATCGAACGATTTGTTTTTTATTTGATTGGTTATCAGTTGATTATGCTCAAAATTTGTAAGTGCTCAATGTACCGACCAATTCATTCGTCTCTGTTAATATAAGCAAGCGACGAATGAATTCGTCGGTACGTTTAAGCAAAGCATATTGAGAACTTACCAAAATTTACCATTCAATCATTCAAAATTGACGTTAATAATTAATTAAAATGGCAAAGCAAAAACTAGACTACAAAAAAATGGGACTAACCTTCTTAGGTTTTGGTGCAGCAAAATTAACTTACGACTTTTTAGCAAAAGACGCTATAGATTTTTATGGCGTTGTTGCTATTCCTTTAATTGCCATTGGTCTTATTTATCTAATCGATAAAAACAGATTCATGTCCGAAGACTGAATTTGAAATTGAGGTTGAAGTTTATGATTACCATTTTTTAGAATTGATTGACCCTGCACTTTATCAGCAGGACCTATCCTCCTAATTTGTCTGTGTAGCTTATTTTTTGCGAAATCTCAACACGCTGGCTATATAAAAAACGACCTACAATAAACATCCCTGCAATACTCAAAACTACTAACCAAATCGGTACGGTTTCAATCTCATTCAAATCCATTCCTAATGCTCCTTTTTGATGCGCATATTGTAAGAAGATTTGACTAGCATTATAGATTAGATGGGCAATAATTGGGACCCATAAATTGCGACTCCATAGAAAAAGGTAGCCTAAAAGTGCGCCTAATAAAACTCGTGGAATAAAGCCTTGAAACTGGAAATGAATAAAACTAAAAATCAAAGCGGTTAGCCAAATGGCTAAGTGAGGTTTTTTGAATCCTTTTTCTAAGTTGGTTTGAATAATACCTCGAAATAATAATTCTTCTCCGATGGCTGGTAAAACAGCGATGGTCAATAGATTAAAAAGTAAATCTGGGGTAGCTTGGACTTGTAATAAGTGATTTATTGTAGTGTTGATTAATGCTTCTTGTTCAATCGCCCAAGTGGGTAAAGGCAATTTTTTATTTAGGGAAAAGATAAATTGAACGAATGGAAATGCCACCAATAATAATAAGCCAGCTAAAAGACTATTGGTCCAACTAGGTGCCTTTGAAAGATGGACTGATTTTTTCCAATTCTTGCCATAAGTCCACCAAAGAAAAATCAAGGATGGGAGAATAAAAGTGCAGAGATGACTGATGTTTAAAGCACTTTTGATAAAGTTTTTTTCCTTGTTTGACGCATTTTCTTTTAAATTAGAAATGGTTTCTAGATAATCCATCCCCATAAATTGAGAAAGTCCTTGAACCAATAGACTTGCCACAAAAGTACCCATCAATGCTAAAAATAAGATGGTTACTAGGCGCAGGAATACAGATGAAGCATCATCTTCTTGTGTGATTGATTGTAAGTCAGTCATTTATGAAATTTTAATGGAGAAAGGATTCACTCGGAATAGTCATTTTCACGCACTCCGTCTTTCCTCACAATTTATGTTTTGACATTAAAAGTATAATTTTTATTGAGTATTACAGACAATTACTATTAATTTCACTAGCATATTAGTTCATATTCCATTAAATTTGTAGGGTCTGAGTAAATCCTGATTTCCTGACAATTTATAAGCTAATTACTGTGAATAAAAAACACGAATCATTAGATACATACCTAGAAAGATTAGAGTTAGAGGCTGCTAATGAACTACAAGAGTTTGTAGAGCTAAGCCCTTCCTACTATTCTACTGACCACCTTCTGGATTTACGACGACAATGGTTGGGCGAGATGCAATTATTTAAACAAATGCAAAGAATGAACCTGATTATTGGCGGTTGTTCTCCTATCTGGTTAGGCGTAGGGATTCTTTTTGCTACTTTAGATATGCAGATTCTAACCGTTATTTCTTTTTGCCTTTTTTCCGTTTTCTTATTTACTTTCTTAATCGCTTCTTTTGTTGTTAAAAAGAAATTTAAAAGCCGAGACTATTTAGAATATATTGGCGAATTATTAAATGACGAATTGCATTTAAGAGGTATTCGAGTGCAGCGATTTGATTATAAAAAGAATGGGTAGTTTAGTTGTTAATGGTAAGTTGTTAGATATGTGTTGATTGATTGAACAAAGTGCAATGTACCTCACTTTTAGATTTTGAATTTTAGATTTTAGATTAATTTTACTTCAACCATATTTTTTGAATAAATACCTTATTCGCCCGCTTCATTCTTCTGAATTTTCCTTTCTTAAAGAAATGTTTTATACCGCACTTCACGTTCCTGAAGGTGCAGTACCTTTTCCAAAATCAATTATTGAAGAACCACATTTAGCCAAATATATCGCTAATTGGGGAAGACCTGATGATATTGCACTGGTCGCAGAACAAAATGGACAATTAATCGGCGCTGTTTGGTGTAGATTATTAAAGGCAGCAGAAAAAGGCTATGGCTACGTGGATGACCAAACGCCAGAATTGAGTTTAGCCATTGATGCCAATTTTCGAAATCAAGGATTGGGTACTCAATTGATGGAGAAAGCTTTTATAGCATTAGTAGAAAAAGGGTTTTCTCAAGTTTCTCTAAGCGTTGACCAAGATAACAAAGCGGTTAATCTTTATAAAAGAGTAGGTTTTGAAATAGTGGAAGAACTTGATACCGCCTTTACTATGAAGAAAACCCTTTAATTCCTCCTAAACTTTCCAATTTTTCTTTTAATTTTCACTTTTGTAAGATTATGCGAGAATTCATTACTTTTTTAACGCTTTGAAGTCAAAAAAAGAAATAGAATTATTATTTCTGTAAACTAAGTAACGGCAAAACAATAACTTGAACATCTAGGACGGCTTCTTTTGATCC
>CAYMSC010000369.1:0-6656 GCA_964392805.1 uncultured Saprospiraceae bacterium | reverse complement strand
AACCAAAATAATCTCGTCCAGATGACCAACTTATTATTTCGTCGTTACTAACTGATGTTACGCAAAGAAAAATTAATCAGCACCAAAGGTGCGACATATCATAGCATTGGGTGTAAACCCAATGATTATACAAGAAAGCGCCAAAGGTGCGGCATATAATAGTAATAGTGTTCGGTTTTTAGGTCGCTCCTTCAGAGCTAGCGTTTCAACAGCATTCCTATTCCATAGGGCTTCGCCCCATGTTAATATATGCCGCACCTTTGGTGCTTGTGCGTAACATCAGTTATTAAGTAACGGATAAAAAATAACTTGGACAACTAGCATTTGATTTCCCAACGGATTTAATATCCAACGGATTTTAGATATTCAATTTATTATTTCGTGATTACTAACTCAATTTTCTGCCTTTTTATCTGTATAGGTCGAATGGATTCGTTGTTATGTTTCCGCAAAGCATATTAAGAACTTACATAGTGAACCGATAGCCACATTTCAGCCTATTCTAATCATTTAGATTGGAAGGATAGGGGCTACCCTGATAAGCACGAAGTTTTTGATAAAGTATTTGTTGCATTTTTATCCTAAGTTGGTTTTCACTTACGCTTTCCAGAGGTTGTTCAAAGTAGGCCGCATTATCACAATAAAACACCACATTTTCTTCATCTATAAAAAAGCCCAAATCCACTTTTTTTAAAGAACCACTAGCAAATTGGTAACTATTACCGAAAATGTTAGATTCCTTATTAGAAAATGGCTTAATTATCAAATTTTTGTTGGAGAAAGCTACAAGAAGATTTCTAGCTGTTTGATAGAGTTGTTTTCTAGCTAATATTCGATGTTTTAAGTCAAAATCTTTCAAGGAGATGTTTTTTGATTCCTTTTTATTGGAATCACTTAAATTAAGCAAGGTAACGTTTTTGGGTTTTGTCGGCTCTGCACTTATCGGGTTTTTAGAAGTAGAGCAGCTAGCAAATAATACAAATAAAAGGAGTAGGTAAGGTTTCATCATTTGAATTTTTAAAGTTATAAAAAAAGGTTTTAATCGCTTGAATTTTGGTGGTGGTAGCCGCCAAATTTATTTGGCTGGCTCTATATAATAATTTGATTATCAACAAATAGAAACTGCCAAATAAATTTGGCGTTTACGAAAAACGCATTAATGGTCAGCCTGATTGGACATCAATATCAAAATTCAGGTATTTTGTTTATTTATGGTAAGATATAATATTTATGGGGAACTACAAAAAATAACCTTTGATAATTTTGCAAAAGTAGAATGATTGTTTGACTTCAGTCAACGGAAAGGGCTAACTATAAAGAGAACTACAAAGAATAGCAGCTCATTGAGTGGCATGAGGCGAACCAGCAAATAGATAATTTAAAAATAATTAAATGTAAGTGCCAACACACAATTATATTTAATTTTCAGTGGCCTCTTTTGCCGCTAGCATCCCAACCGCAAAGGCGGTTTGCTAGTAGATTCCCCGAATCTAGCTCATCTTCAAAAAATAAACCCATAACGGTCCTATGACTTGATTTTTTGAAATGAACAAACACTGGTTGTAAACCGCAGGGCGGACGGGGGACCCATCATCATTAGATTGTATCCTCTTATAATTACAGGAGTGACTACTAATTTAGGGTATAAAATACAGGTTTATTAATAAGAGGATGGTTGAATTATTTGATGGCTAGATGGCCAATTAAAAAAGTTTTTTTGAGTAAATCAAAGAACCTTTTTTAATTGGTGACATCAAAATTTTAGCTTAAACAAAAAAGGCCACAACAAAAGGATTTGTTGCGGCAAAGTGAAACTCTCTCTACTTAGTTTCTAACACAAATGTAATTAATCTTTAATGAACTTCCTAATGATTTGTTGATTTTCTGTGGTAATATGTAAAATATAAGTACCACTTTGTAAATTAACAGTAGGTAAACTTATCTTTTGATATCCTTCTTCTTGTTGCAAGGATTGTTCAATCATTCTTCTTCCTAGCATATCATAAACTGTAATGTTTACGAGACCATCAATATCCAGTTCATAATCTAAGTTTAAATTAGCGGAAGTTGGATTTGGATACATTTTATTGAATGCAATAGGTTCATAAGTTGGAAGTTCTGCTTGAGTAGCATCTGCTGCTTCTATTACTCTTCCTGATAGTGTAGAAAATACATAGACAGGACCATATGTTGTCCAACCTTCTGGACATCTTGAACTGAAACGTATTTCATATTCAGTACTAGGTAATAAATTTCTTAAGGTCTTTCTAGTTCGAGAAGTACTTACTACAGACCAATCGGTAAATCCTGATTCTCTGTATTGGATTTGGTATCTATTTGCTTCAGGTACCGCTTCCCAATTTATTCTAACTCTGGAAATATTATTAAAATATTCAGCACTCGTAGGAACTGCTGGCGTACATAAATTATCGGTTGGAGGCGTAATTATTGTATCACAACTACTATTTCCTGTGCTAATGATTTTGGTCTCCGAAGTACTAAACTGCCCGGTACTACTGGCTAAGATGTTATTATTAAGGTCAACAATAGCGTACTCTCCTGCTCCATATTCACAACAAATCCCATCTGCAAAAGCATCAAAAATAGTAAAGGTATAACAGCCAGTAGGAAGACAAACTTCTTCTTGGATAATTTCTCTATTGAAATCTATATAAGGACCACCATTTGCCATTTCATTGCCAGCTGAGTCTTGTATAGTCCAAGTTGTTTCGCTACCGTAATTATCTGGTCTAATTAGAACGAATACTAGATTTTCAGAACAATTGGTTGGACATTCTGCACAACCTGGTGCACCACAATCAATGCCTGTTTCTTCCCCATTCTGAATACCGTCATCACAAGTCGGTTCGGTTACACATGGGCTACAAGTAGTACCACCACAATCTACACCCGTTTCGTCTCCGTTTTGAATGCCATCGTTGCACGCTGGTTCTGGACAAGCAGCACAAATACCACCACAGTCTATATCCGTTTCGTCGCCATTTTGGATACCATCGTCACAAGTTGGTTCTGGACAATCTGGACAATCTGGCGCACCACAATCAATACCTGTTTCTTCCCCATTTTGGATGCCATCATCGCAAGTTGGTTCGGCAGGAGTACATACATTAGCACCATTAAGGACAAAAGATTGTAAATTGGAAGAAACATAATCTTCCATTCTAGTTGACTGACCAGCGGAAAACATATACATACATTCGTCATTGGAATAATCCATATAATTCATGTGCATATCTACAGAACCACAAGCCGTTTTTCCGTTTTGAGGACAACCAAAATTTGGGCCATCAGAATTTGGCGTATCTGCTACTCCATCATCTCTATTACAACCCGTATCTCCCCAGATATGGTTCAATAAAAAAAAGTGACCAATTTCGTGCGTCAAAGTACGCCCTCTATCTAAAGACCTAGAAGTACTAACGTCTCCACAAGCACCTTCACCCCCAAAGGCAAATTTAGCAATGACTACCCCGTCACCGTTTCCACGACCACCCAACGGAGAATAACCTAAGATATTATCGCCAATATCCATTACAAAAATATTCATATAACCACTCCAATCTCCCACACGGTCTCCTGTAGTTTGATTAATGGTGATAGCCATTTGACCATCTGTTAAATTATAACCAGCAGGGTGATTGGTGGTAGCTACACAAAATTCAACACAAGTTTCTCCATTAGAGACACCAGGAAAAAAACTAGCTGCTCCTTCCGTCCAGCTTTCAATATCTGGATTAACCCCTTGAAAATCATCATTCAAGGTAGTAATTTGCTGTTCAACTAAATCTTCTAAACAAGCACGATCATTAGAAGAGATGCCTTGAAAATGAATCGCCACAGGAATGGTAACGACTTCTTCACAATCCAATCGAGATTGTGCAGTTCTTTGTTGGGCTACTTGATTAAAAGCAGCCATTCGCTCCCTAAAATTTTGCTGATAGGCGGGGTCTTCCATTAAAGTTGCTGTATGTTCTGCCGATGCACATTTCTTTTGTTGGGCAGACAAATTTGTAATACAGGTAAATGTAAGTAAGGTTAAAAATAGATGTAAAAATTTCATACTTTAATCTGAGATTAGAATAAACGCATTGCAGTCCACTATTAAGTGCAACGCGTTTGTTGATAGATGGTAAAATGGCAGTAATACCTAATGGTACAAGAACTAAATTCTTGACAGCTAAATCGGCGTAAGCATTCCGTCAGCAAGCGGTTCACAAACGGTATTTGCTCATCTTGGCTAATAAAAAAATACACTCGATTAAACTATCAGAAACTTAATTCTTATACCAATAGTCAAATAGTATTACCTATTGAACCACATCAATGATAAATTTTGATTTAAGGACATTCGTTTTTTCCAGAAAAATTGCCTTTGTGTTGTGAGGGTAGGATTAGAGAAAAGGCAATATCATTTATGTTCACGGTATTTTCCTGTTAGCATACAGGAGACACTATGGCAGTTTGCAGTAAATAGTTGGTAGTTGGTAGTTGTTTTAATCCATTAAAATCTATTAATGGCAACCAATAAAAACTATCCCCCATTTCATGCGTGAACCGCTATGTAGTATAGGTAGGTACTACACCTTTCAAGGTATTTTTACTAATCGGTTTTCAGGACAAAAAGTCATAAACATATTGGAGAAAAGTATTAGATAAGTCGCAGTTGTTGTAAGCAGTTTCCAAAGGATAATAATGCGAATTTCTTGTTACAATTTCCTAATCAAGACTAATTTGTCAGGTAAATTTTGTTGATACTCTTGTCAACGAGCATTTATTTTATCGAATCCATTCGACAAAATAGTAGATGTACGTAAGTGGTAAGCAATTATTTAGCGATAACCTCAAAAGAGGCACATAAAATAATAACTAGAACCGCAATTGCCAGTAAACAAAATGATTTGAAAAATTGATGAGCGAATATATATCGAATAGATAGAAAGAAGAGATTAAGGGAAATCTCTTTGATTGTAAAAGTTTTTGATTGTAATGCAGTGCAAATAAATAAAATAATCGAATAAGAATCAAATGAAATATGAAAATTATATATATTTTGTGAAGGTTTGTATAATTTTTGACAAAAGGGTTTTTCCTTGTTAGGCATAGCCTATTATTGTGGTTGGTTAAGCGCATGTTTAAAATTCCATCAATTGGCTACAAGCGGCAAATTTTATCTTGTAGGTTGTTAAAAATTTTGACCAGCGAAAAGGAGGCTAAAAATTTTTGCCTACCACAAAACAAAATTTGCTCACTTTCGCTCAATCATGAAAATTTAAAGATGTTCTAATGTAAACCCAATGTAAAATTCAGAAACAATCATTTATTTAAGGTCAATAAATTCTAATTTTTGCGAAAATTCGCTAATATTGTTGAGTCAAAAAATAGAGGTACGATATATTGCTAAATATACATAAATATGAAATTATTTTATTCTTTCGGTATCATTTTTATTATTGTTTTATGTTTGCCCCAATGTAAAAGTAATCCACCTAAAGGGGAGGTTACTATTTCTTCCAACCAAGCGCCTTTTGAAAAACTCTCAGATTATCATTTTTTCAAAGGGAATTTAGCAGATTTACAACCTAATGATAGGGTTTTGCCTTATGACTTAAATTCTCCGCTATTTTCAGATTACGCTGAAAAAGCAAGGTTTGTGTGGATGCCAGAGGGAAAATCGGCAAACTATACTACCGATCATGTATTGGATTTTCCAGAGGGAGCGGTGTTGATTAAAAATTTTTATTATAATAATGATGAACAAGATTTATCCAAAGGAAAAAGAATAATGGAGACGCGTCTTTTAATCAATCGAAAAGAAGAATGGGAAGCAATAGGCTATATTTGGAACGATGAACAAACCGAAGCTTTTTATGAAGTAGTAGGAGATATCAAAGATGTAAATTGGGTGGATGCAGGAGGTGAAGCTAGATTTGTTGATTATATCATCCCCAATAAAAACCAATGTAAAGGTTGTCATGCTTATGATGGAAAACAATTGCCGATAGGACCTAAAGTCCGAAACTTAAATAAATCTTTTGTCTATGCAGATGGAACGATGAATCAGCTTGAAAAATGGGTAAGTATGGGTTATTTAAATGGTTATGATGCAGCAGTCAATCATCCTAAAGTAGCAGTTTGGGATGACGCTTCTTCTAAAGATACGCATGCTAAAGCGATGGCCTATTTAGATATTAATTGTGGACATTGTCACAATGCCAAAGGAGCAGCCAACACTTCTGGATTGCATTTAGTGGCGGATAATGAACTAGATTTGACTTTGGGTGTTTACAAAGCAACGGTTTCTGCGGGGGCTGGAACAGGTGGGTATACCTATTCAATTGTTCCTGGTAATCCTAAAGAATCCATTATGATTTATCGAATGAATTCCACTAATCCGGGAGCGATGATGCCAGAGGTTGGGCGTAGATTAGTGCATGATGAAGGAGTGGCATTAATTTCAGATTGGATTGCAGGGATGGAGGAAAAGGAGGTGAAATTGTAAAGGAAAGTGATATTAATTTATAACGTTTAATATCCGTGTGCCAACTTTTTTTGTACACGGATGAATGGTACACGGATATTTAGATAGATAATTAAGGAAGGTTTAGTATCCTTTAAACTACTAGAGTTCTAATTAT
>CAYMSC010000368.1:0-6694 GCA_964392805.1 uncultured Saprospiraceae bacterium | reverse complement strand
GTAGGTACGTAACATCGGTTTCAAAATCATGTTGCGTACCTACGGCACGACCAAACGATTTTATATTCTTTTTAATTACCCATGTTGAGTACCTAGGGGCACTATTTGTGGCGTATAAAATGGGATTACCTTTCATTAAATTTCTTCTGTGGGTAATCGTAAGAACTTCAAGTTCTGGAAGCTTTAAGATTTTCAGAATAAAGTCTAATCACCATAGCCGTCAGGCTAAGAAAATAGTCGTTGACAATCAACGACTTACGTTTCTGTCGATATTTGAAGATTTTATCTTCAAATCAATATTTTTCATGTTTTCAACATGATTTACTTCTAAATTTTAGAATTTTCAATCGTTAGCCTGACGGCTATGATCTAATCACACAATCATTTTCCACAATCTAATATTTCTATAAATCCTTAGTTTTTCCTTTCACTTCCTCCCATGAAATAGGACTCACATCATCATGATTTAACACTCGTTTATCAACTCTATCAATCCGCATAATCAATCCGCAAGCAGGATCGGGGCAAATAATTCTAGCATCTGTTTCCATCCAATCCGCAGGATGACAAATCCGTTGTTTAGCAGGTAATAGAGGAATGGAAGCTTGCAAAGCATACAAACAAAAATCAGCCTTATCAGGCATGGATAATTTCCCCCCTTTAAGGTAAAAACAATCACCTACGGTCATTTCGCAAGTACAATGTCCGTTTATTTTTTCAACGACTACTTTTAAATCGTATAATTCAAATTGGTCTGCTCTTAATTGTTTTTTATCACTCATGATTTAATTTTTGATTTCCCATATCCAAATAAGATAGTTAATAATGCCATTAATAATAAACCCCATGCTACAAAATTATACATACCTGCCTCCAATGGACTAACCATCGGAACACCAAATTCAGCACCTGAATTAGTGGTATTGGCCATCAAGATAACGGGAATAAAATAGGGGAGTAAAAATGGAAAAACACAAACGACTAGGCTTAGAATATTCGCTCGACGTTGAGGACCAATTTTCATTTTTTCTCCAGTAGTATTTGCAAATTCAGCAACCATTAAAATGGCAACAATACTATGGGTAGTGAGCATAACAGCTGCCCAAACGGTACCTGCAATCCAACCTTCTGCATGCTTTTCAGTATGACTATGTTTTTCTGCAAAATTGACCAATTTTTTGACCAATCCACTCGCCTTTAAAGTGGCTACTAAGCCCATTAATAAAATAGTAAAAAAACTGATGCCAACTGCTCGATTAATGCCGTCAATGACAAAACTTTTGGCAACAAAATTATCTAAATCCAAAGACAATACTTTATCCAAAGGTAGTAGCCCTAAAATTAAACCTAAACCGACTCCAAACATTAATCCTAGCAATAAACCATGTAATAGATGTTTGCCTTTTAAAAACAAAAAAATGATGAATGCAGGAACTAATAACATCGGTAACCCTTTTGGGTCACCCATTAATTCTTTTCCAGTCGATGGTAGCATTCCTATAGAAAAATGAGCACTTAAAAAATAACCGATTAATGCCAATACAAAAGCAGGAATAATATATTTAAGTCGACTACGAACAGTTGGTCCAAGCGCTGCTTTTTGACTTAAAGTACTCGCAATAGTTGTATCAGAAATAGGGGCAATAAAATCTCCAAAAGTCGCACCGCCAATAATCGCTCCTGCAAGGGTTGGCAAATGCGCACCTAATAAACCACCTGAAGGATATAAAATAGGACTACAAATAAGAATAGTGGCAAAACTAGACCCCGTAGATAAGGAGACAATACAGCAAATAATAAAAGTGCTAATCACAAAACCTGTCCCTCCTAGATTTAATTGGCTAGATAGCCAAGTTAAGGCTTCCACAAACCCAGTAAGCGTCATCAAAATGCCAATTGTAGAAGCCAATATCCAAGCGGTAATCATAATCATCACAATAGGCTCAGACATACCTTTGATAACCGTTTCACTAAAAGCATTTTTATCTTTGGCTAACAAAAGGCTCAATCCTAAGGCCGCTAATAAAATCGGCCAGAAACCTTTTTCATCAGGGGCACCAGAAAGGGCAATAAAAATAACCCCACTAACAAAAACGAGGAAAGGTAATATAGCACCAAATAGACCACCATAAAAAGTAAGCAGCGTGTCGTTTTTCGTTTTGTTTAAATCCACATCCATTATTTTATGTAATTAATTCTGTACTGAAAATTGGATAAAATTGTGATTCTGGTATAGTACGGGCACTCCTCATAACTATCAATATAAATGGATAAGCGTTGATAATCAATTACTTATGGTCTGGGCGATGTTTGAAGAATTCTTCTTCAAACCAATATGTTTTACGTTTCCAACGTGTCTAACTTAAAAATTGAGCAATTCACGTTGAAAACGTAAAACATATTGATATTAAGATTCAATCTTAATATATCGAATTTTCGGAAATCTGATTGAATTAATTGATTTTAAATTGATTAGGACAACAGCAAACTGCCAAACTGTTTACTGCCAACTGAACCTACGCATCATTCAAATTATACTTCATAATCCGGCCATGTTTACCCGTTTTGTCTCGCTCCAATTCGTAAAATGGTCCGTTTGGTCCTGCTGAATTATCTATTATAGATTGAATCATTTCTAAGTCATTTCCATCTAAATCAAATGCACTAATTTGTTGATATTTATGCAGGTGATTCAAATTTCTAGCCCCAATAATTGCACCAGCAACATGTTCTTTTTGCAAAATATATTTAGTCGCAACTTCTGCAATACCAACCTTATATTTATCACCAATCTGTCGAAGCGTTTTTAAGGCATTTTGAAAAGCAGCATATCCTCCAAACTCCTCAATAATCAAACGATATTTTGTCAACGACCTATTTTCCAAGGGCTGCGCAGGGTCGGCAGCATTCAAATAGCGGTCACTTATAAAACCACCTGCCACCACCCCGTAACAAAGATATTTGATACCATTCGCCGCCATCAAAGCATTAGAACAGCCCTCTACTCGTTGGTCTAAGACGGAATATTGCACTTGGTTGGTCAAAACAGAAACACCTGCGTCTAGTATTTCCTTCAAATGAGCACCGTCAAAATTTGTTACGCCGATATGTCTAATTTTTCCAGCTTGTTGGAGTTCTTTTAAATGGACTGCTGTCTCGACATAGCGAGGAAATTGATAATCCCACCAAGCAAATTGTACCAGATCTAATCGTTCAACGCCTAATCTTTGCAGCGAACGGTCAATTACGCTGACCGTATTGGCTTTACTCAAAGTTGCCAAAGCATTATAATCAGGAACATATTTGGTATGAATTTGAATAGGGGAGAGGTCGCCTGCTGCAAAGGCATCCTTATATTTTTTGAGGAATTTACCTATCAAAATTTCGACCCCCGTATAAATATCCGCACAGTCAAAAGTCGTGATACCTGCTTCCACAAAAGCTTTCATATCTTCGATAGCTTGTTGTTCTTGGATGGTTCCATGCCCTCCTGCTAAGTGCCAGCCACCTTTGATGATACTAGAGATGGAGTAATCTGGTGTTAATTGTATTCGGTCTATTGTCATGTTATTTATTTAGAGTAGAGACTATAAGATTTTAATTAGTAAAGGCTCTATTAACACTTTAAAATTATAAAAAAATAAAACCATCTAAATCCGTTGTCCTTAAATTATCCGTTGTCAAAAATATTATACAATAAGATAATTAAAGAACAACGAATTTTTATAAAGTAGAGTTATTATTCTGTTGAAGTCTCTACGCTCTCAGTGAAACGGTCTCTATTCTCTATTTTCCTTAAAAACTCCTGCAAATTCATCAATCGGAATCGGCCCAATTTGCATAATTGTATCCATAAATTCTTTTAAGTCAAACTGTTCGCCCAATCGTTCTTTTTCGGCGACCAATAAATCAGTAAATTGCTGACCACCTAAAAAATAGGAAGTCAATTGCATCGGAGAACGCATAATTCTTCCCCACAAACTTTTGGCAAATTGAGGGGCTAATAAAGCCATTTTAGTGGAAAATTCCATTACTTGTTCTGGTGTCCAATTCTTGCAATGGACTTGCATAGAAGTATAGGCTCGATTGGCATTTTCTAACCGCTTTCGCAAATGTGCCAAAAAAGTTAATGGATTATCCTTTTCCCAACCAGCATCTAATAAAACTCTTTCTGTAAAAGTAGCCCAACCTTCAAAGTAAACCGCATAAGGAAATAGCAATCGAATTGGATGGGGTGTTGCTCGACTAATTTTAATCTGCATATAATGCCCTGGAAACAATTCATGGATAACAATCATTCGATTGAAAGGCTTATTAAAAGAAGCCCAAAATTCTTTTTGTTCCTGTGCTGGTAAAGTATCGGGAATTGAAGGTAAATATAAAGTGGTCAAAGGATTGGGCGCAAAAGGCGGCGCACTATCTACCCAACCAATTCTGGCAGCAGGTCCTGCACTTTCAGGCGCAGGCATAATCCGTAGAGTTTGAAAACTAGGAAGCGTAGCAATATTATTTTTTTCAATAAAATCAATTGCTTGTTTTTCTAAAGCCAACCAAAACTGAAGATAATCATCTCCACTAGTCGGCGCATCTTTTTCCATATCCGCAAAAGCCGTTTTAATAATGATTTGATGATTATCGGGTAATTTTTTACTTGGATATTGTTTTTTAAAATAATCGGTAGAAACTGATGCTATTAATTGCTTTACAGTCTTTATTTCCTTTAAAGCGATTGCTTCTAGTTGCTCTGGGGTTAAATCGCTGTCAGTGTATAAAGCCAATCTTCTAGCATATTCCTTAGGCCCTATTTTAAGATTTCCTGCTGTAGCTATTGGTAAAAGTGATGTTTCGACATATTCAATTAAAGATTGAATACTTTCTGTAGTTGTATTGACTGACGGACAATTAGTTGATAACTCATTTTCATAAAAAGTCATTGCTTTCTTCAATGATTTTACCCCTTTTTCCAACGCATTTTTATTATCCTTTATTAAAGCGTTTTTAGCTGTTAAACACAAATTTTGAACTGCTTCTAATCGTTGACAAGTCAACTGATTTTTTTCCGATGGGGTCAGATATTTAGCAGCTAATACTTTATCAAGTGCCTTGGAAATTAGTCGAGTATATAAATCAAGAGAAGTTTGATGTACTTTTTTATTAGCCCATTTATCAATTTCTTCTTGTACTTGCACTTTTAATAAGCGAGCATCAATTCGATTTTCGATGACATAAGGATTCGTAGCATCAGATAAAGAGACTAGTGTTTTTTTATTAAAGGTTAACCATTGTTCAACATTAGTTGCTGAAAAATCTTCATAATCAAAAATAGCCGTATGAATGCCTTGGTCAAATGCTTTAGAAGGATAGAATTTTTTCCAAGCTTCAATATAATTACTACCTAAATCGGTTGGAGTTCCGAAGGCAGCGGTTAAATATAAAAATAGAAAGGCGGTAGTTAGTATAGATTTCATTTTGTATAAATTGTACCGACGAATTCATTCGTCGATTATATGTTTATATTTTTTCACGACGAATGAATTCGTCGGTACGGACAACTTTTACGTAATTTCGTAAAAAAATAAATATTTCCTAGTATGAAACCAGATTTTACGACTTTAAAGATTGAGGAAAAAGAAAGTATTGCCTTTCTAACCTTGAATAGACCTAAAAGATTAAATGCCTTGAGTGGCACTTGTCTAAAAGAATTAGCCGCCGCCGCCCATTGGTTTAATCAACAAAAACATATCAAAGTAGTCATTATTCGTGGGGCAGGACGGACCTTTTCCGCAGGGGCAGACATCCACGACTTTCCGAATAATCCAACCGAATCGGAATCATGGATAGCGCGTAGAGATAAAGGACAAATAGGATTTAGAATGACGGAAGCCATCGGAAATATGCAGGCGGTCACCATTGCTCAAGTACATGGATTTGCGATAGGCGGTGCTTTTTTATTGATGTTGGCTTGTGATTTTAGAATCGCAGCGGAAAATACCTTCTTTTCTATTCCAGAAGTAGATTTAGGCATCCCATTAAGTTGGGGCGGTATTCCTAAATTGGTAAGCGAAATTGGTCCTGCGAAAACCAAAGAATTGGTGATGACTTGTCGTCGATTTGATGCGAAAGAAGGAGAGCAATTAGGCTTAATCAATCAAATAGTAGTCCTAGAAAATTTAGAAAAAAAGTGTTTAGAATTAGCTCAAAATTTAGCAGCCAAACCAGCCGTTCCTATCCAGATGACTAAAGAACAAGTGAATGCCGTCGCCAAGCATATTGGGGCTGCCTATGTAGGGTCAGCAGAGGGAGATATGTTGCAAACGGTATTGAAAGACCCAGAATCACAGGCGGCGGCAATGGCTTATATGAAGTCGATAACGAAATGAAATAATTGTAATGGAAAATAATGGGGAGTCGTTAAGTACAATTTTGTATTTTTACAATATGAAACAAATTATACCTATCCAAATAATAATCTTACTGCTAATAAGTACCTACTGCTTAGGAGAAGATGGCATCCCGATGCTCTAAGTTTGCACACTGCCGATAGTCGAAGATTGCATCTTCGACTCAATATCTTTCACCATTTTATGGTGTCTTAATTTTAGATATTTTAGAAAAGCTAGACCTATTGAAAATAGGAAAGATATTGGTTTGAAGAAAAATTCTTCAAACATCGTACAAACTTAAAATATCGGAC
>CAYMSC010000367.1:0-6705 GCA_964392805.1 uncultured Saprospiraceae bacterium | reverse complement strand
CGGACGGGATGCAGAGACCGCCCAAATGGCGGAGTTATTGTTTTGTCGTTACTTAGTACTTACGAAATAATAAATTAAACATCTAAAATCCGTTGGGTATTAAATCCGTTGGGAAATCAAATGTTAGTTGTCCAAGTTATTTTTTATCCGTTACTTATCAATTTTTAATCTGATTATCTATATTTAATTATCACTCATTTCAAGTATTTTCTAAGGAAAACCTGTATATTTATTTACTAGAA
Source organism: uncultured Saprospiraceae bacterium (assembly GCA_964392805.1). Classification (GTDB taxonomy): domain Bacteria; phylum Bacteroidota; class Bacteroidia; order Chitinophagales; family Saprospiraceae; genus JAFMDF01. The sequence continues at coordinate 6,463 of CAYMSC010000367.1, read as the reverse complement.
AAAAAGCTACTCCCCTATAAGTAGTAAAATTGTACTTTATGGCAGTAGGAATTACCACTCCTTTTCTACGTTTACTAAAAATCTCCCCATAATTTAAAGAATCATCCATTACTTGCTGCTTAGAGCATGTTTAAAATTCCATCAATTGGCTACAAGCGACAAATTTTATCTTGTAGGTTGTTAAGTAGTAAGATAAAAATAAATTCAGATTCTCTTGAGTCAAAAAATTAAGATAAGTCACTTAAAATGAACCGTTTAGTTATCTTAATTATTTTGACAGAATCTGAATTTATTTTTATCGCGTTCCTAAAAATTTTGACCAGCCAAAAGGATGCTAAAAATTTTTGCCTACTACAAAACAAAATTTGCTCACTTTCGCTCAATCATGAAAATTTAAACATGCTCTTAGAGCCAGTATCATTAGTATAAATCAACCAGTAATGTTGTCTATATTATTCAAGCAAAAAACAGGTTTTATCATTTTAACTATTTGTCTTTCTATTATGCTCCCGCTTACTGCACAAATTACAGTAGACCGTTTTATGGGCATCAATACGCTAAGAGAAGACCCGATAGAAAAGATGAAGGCTGTAGGTTTTATCCGAGAATATCATTCTTGGTATTTGAATGAAGGAAATCCGAGCCGCAGTCAAAAAGATTATTCCCCTAGCTATCCCAATGCCATTTACCGCTGGAATACAGTCTATCAAGACCTTACTTATACTCGATTTGATGAGTTTTATGAAGCAATTCGGCAGCAGCAAGATATCAAAATAGCTCCTTCTTTTTTAGGGAATATATTCCAAATTGTGGCTCCCAATAGATATGCCAATGAAGGAGATAATCATATAGTGCAAGAACAAATTCCAGTTCGCAAAGGCGCGAATAAATTAAATCCTGCTTCTTATAAAGCCCATGCCGCCTATTTATTTCAATATGCTGCAAGGTATGGTCATCGAGCCTTTCCAAAAAGTAAATTTAAACAGTTAATTATACCTAGAACCCACCCTGAAGAAATACCAAAAACTGGCTTGGGAATGGTAGAATATATGGAGAGTTGGAACGAGCAAGATAAATGGTGGTGGCAAGGTACACATCCCAATACCTATTTCCCTCCTAAAGTATACATGGCAATGCTTAGTGCAGATTATGACGGTCACGGAAATACTCTAGGTGCAGGGATAGGCATCAAAAATGCGGACCCCAATATGAAAGTGGTAATGGGAGGGCTAGCCCAAGCTGATTTAAGTTATATTAGGGAAATGGTCAAATGGGCAAAAATTAATAGAAGTCAATTTGGCAGTTCTGTAGATATTTTACCTTTCGATGTGTTGAATATCCATCATTATATTGGTAATAATAAAAATTTTCTACAATCAACCCAAGGGGTAAGTCCAGAACACGCCGACCTTCGAGGTTTCTTAAAGACCTTCGATAATTATAGAGATTCTTTAAATAGAGTAATGGGAACAGATTTAGAATTATGGTTATCAGAATTTGGGTATGATACTTATATGCCTGGTTCTACTGGGAAGCCTGTGGTCATTGCTCCCCAAATCGGCCCCAACGATTCTTATGAGGTTCAAGGTCAATGGATTACAAGAATATATTTAGAAGCCTTAGCCGCAGAAATTGACCGAGCAATGCTTTTCTTTTTACGAGACGAACAAACATCATATGTTGGTTTATATAGTAGTAGTGGAATTTTGGAAAGTAAGGAGAATAACTATAAACCAAAAAATGCTTGGTATTATACTTATACCATGAAGAATGTCTTGACAGATATGGTGTTTGATGCGGATGTATCTCCATGTAGCGATACCACCTGTGTCAGAGTGTATAGATTCAAGGAAATAAACAAAGGGGTAAAAAAGGTATATGCTATTTGGAGTCCAACGGCCTCCGCTAAAGAAGTCAATTACAATTTTAATCAGGAAAATATAGCAGGTGCGACTTTAGTCCAGATGGAAGTACCAAGTATTTGGGGTTGTCAATCAATTATAAAAGATAAAAATCCCACTTTACAGGTTACAGAAAAACCCATGTTCATTATCAAAAATGGGGATTATTTCTCCGCACCGAATACCTGTTCAGCTAACCCCAAAGTAGAAAACGCAAGCTGTAGCACTTTAAACGTTCGATTAAATGTAAAAAATGGTAGTGGTTCTTATCAATTATGGTATATGCAAGGCCATTTAAATGCCGTAGATTTCGCCCATCGAAAAGCAACCTTAGTAGATGATAATTTAACCGCAGCAGATGTTGTTATCACCGTAGCAGGTTTACAAGCTAATCAAGCCTATACTTTTTTTCTATTTCCGGAAGGCGTGGCAGCAAACGAAACCAGTAAAATCTGTACAACCACAGGTTTAACGACCAATAATTCTTGTAAAATAATCGTAGATCCTAAATGGATTTTTGAAAGCCATAAAAATACCATTAATCCAGATGGATTATTTGACAATCAAAACGACTTCGACCCAATATGTAATCCCGATGAAGACTTTCCAAGCCAAAGTGATTTATGGGGATTTAATTATGATTTGACCAATAATATGTATCTCAGCTTAGACTTACAAGATTATTATTACATCGACGCATTTACCATTCACGATGAAGGAAGTAGTGGCTTTTTTACTATTCAAATTGCTGATTCTCCAAACGGTCCTTGGGCTACCGTAGAAAATTATTTAACCAAAGATTATAATAAATGGGTAACCTTGACCAATATCCTTCCCGCTAATAAACCTATTCGATATTTGCGATTTATGGCAGAAAAGAATGACGGCGCAAAAATTGGGGAATTATTTCTCTGCGGACGAAAATCTGATTATGCGCCTGATATTTTGCCCAACATTGGCATTAATGGCGTGGTCAAAAATATAACTTGTGAAACGATGGATTTGGAATGGAAAAGTCCATTGGATAAAGATATTGCAGCCTATAAAATCTTACGAGGCAACAAAAAATTAGCCACTATCCCCTATCGTTCAGGGACACAAACCTTTTCCGTTAACAATTTAACGGAATCTACTACTTATCATTATTCGATTATTACCATAGATGCTGCGGGTCAGGAATCTTCGGGCGCGCTAAAACTATCGGCAACTACTTTAGGTGGCATCAATCAGTGCAAAATTCCATTAAATAAATCAATGATTATTGATTATTTTGAAGAACAGGGAAATGCCCAAAAACTGATAGACCAACAAGCGATTTATGACCCAATATGCGCACCGAAGAATGTGCCAAGTGAATTTTGGGGACCAGATTACACCGATGCTACCTCTAAAGAATTTGTCAGTTTAGATTTACAAGCCCATTACAAAATAGACGAAATTATATTACATGATGGCGGTGGCAATAAAGGACAAATAAACATTTTTATGGCAGCTGCGCAGAATGGACCTTGGGTCAATATTATCACCTATAATGCTGTAAAATTTAATGACTGGGTTACTTTTAAACAACCTATCCCAAATGATCAACCAATTCGCTATCTAAAATTTGAAGCAAGTGCGGATAATAATGTAGCGGTAGGAGAAATTTTTCTTTGCGGAACTAAAAAATAAAGAGGTAATAACTCCCTCTCTTCTATATTAGTAGTAAGATTAAAATAACTTCAGATTCTTCTAAGTCGAAGAAATAAGATAACTCACTTAAAGTGAACCGTTTAGCTACCTTATTTCCTCGACAGAATCTGAAGTTATTTTAATCGCGTTCCTTAGTAGTAAGTCAAGTAAAATATGATAAGTTAGTCTGGATTATTTTCCGTCTATTGCTCTAAAAAAATAATTCCATAGCGCTGCTATGCAATGATTTTTTTAGAACAATAGCCAAAAAATACTCACACCCTCAACATATCACTTTTACCTTGACTTACTACTTAGGCTGTTCAGAATTTAGGATTCGTAAAACTATGTTTCTATGTGTTTTTCACTATGTGGTAAAAGTTGTTAGTTTATTTTTGTCACATTACTTACCTCGTAATTCTGAACAGCCTAACCTCTACACCTCTAAAAAAATTACATTAAAAAAAATAATAAATTAATTTTTTTTACTAATTTTTAAAAATCTTAATCTGTTGGTATCAAATTTGCAATTTGCATAAGTAACACTTCTACAAACACTACTCTATACTTGACAATACTTCTTCCGATTATTTTAAAAAAATAATAACATAGTCATTTTGTATAAGGTCCTTTCTAAAGGTATCTGATATATGAGAAAACTAAATCATGTCTAACAAAGTCAAGAAGTGCCATAAATTAGCAATTTTCATGGTGTCTATTAAATTTATTTTATATAATATTGTAAATTCTATCCTTGACTAGTTTTGTTTGATTACATACTATCTCCCATGTTTTATCAATTAAAATTTAATCATTCAATCATTCGTATAGCTCTGGGCTATACATTAAGTGTTTGCCCTTTAGTCACTTGCTTATCGCAAACGATGACAGAATTACTCACCATTCGTAATGAAGAAAGTGTAAACACCAAAACGCTGGAATACGCACCTATCCTTTTTAATAATCAACTAGTATTTACCTCTACAAGACCTGCCAATGGTAACCTCGTAGCGATGGGACGGGATGAGAAAAAACAGTTCTCTGATTTGTATATCGCAGAAAAAAGTGAGGGTGATATTTTTTTAAAGGCACAGAAATTACCAGGCAAAGCAAGTAGTCCTTACCATGATGGCGTAGCCACTTTTAATAAGGCAGGCACCGAAATGTTTTTTACCAGAAGCAATCAAAATGGTAAAAACGAAAAAAACATAATCAATCTAAAAATATACTCGGCACAATTCATTAATAATGGCTGGCAAAACATACAAGAATTGCCTTTAAACGATGAAGCATTTTCCAATTGCCACCCTGCTTTATCGCCAGACGGCCAAGCATTATACTTTGCCTCTAATCGACCTGGTGGATATGGAGGAATGGACCTTTATGTAAGTGAAAACATCAATGGGATTTGGCAACAGCCTAAGAATTTGGGTCCAACTATCAATAGTTCAAGTAACGAACTCTTTCCATTCATTTCAACTGCTAATAATCTATATTTTGCGGCTAACAATGAAAAAAGTTTTGGAGGTTTAGATATATTCAAAGCAGCACAAAATAAAACGACAACTAGTTTTTCAACTATTAAAAATCTTGGTACTGATTTTAATACCAGTGCCGACGAATTTGGTTTTTGTGCCAATGAAACAGAGACAGCAGGCTATTTTACGTCAAATAGAAGAGGCGGCAAAGGAGGAGACGATATTTATCATTGGGAATGGGAGCAAGTAGAAGTAACTCTAGCCCCTATGCAAATGAGCCTAACAATTTTAGATGCCAGAAGTCAAGAACGAGTAGTAGCGGCAAAAATTACTATTTTTGATGAAGGGGTAACAACCACTAAAAATGATGTTTTCCCGATAGCCAAAATGGTAAGTTTGGAAATTCTCAAACAAGACAATCCTTATAAGGAATTAGAAAAAAAGGATTATAAGACGGGAAGTAAAGGTCAAATTTCAGTGATTATAGACCAAGAAAAATCTTATACCGTATTTGTAGAAAAAAAAGGATACACCCCATTAAAAAAAATAATTACCGCTTCCGAATTAGTAAGCGAAAAAAATTGGACCTTCTCTTTGGAAAAGAAAGCAGGTATTCCATTAAAGGTAAAAGCCATCAATATACCATCAAGAGCACCCGTTGCACAAGTATCTTTAGAATTATTGAATCACTGTACCCAAAAAATAGAACGGGCGATTAGTGATGACAATGGGCAATTTGTCTTTTATTTAGCTTGTGATTGTGAATATGAATTGATTGGTAAAAAAGCCGCTTATAGAAATTATCAAAAACGGTTTACCACCAAATATAGAGATTGTGGGAATTTGAATGCCATTCAAACCGAATTATACTTGGTGGAACAAGAAGTTATAGCGCATATAGAAAAGGCAGACAATCTGCGTTTTCCAAACATCAATAGTTTTGAATCGCAGGGAACGCAAAAGGAAGGACTAATTATAGGGCTACCTAAAATTGTTTTCTCAGAAAACAAAGCAACTATCTCAACAGCAACAGCGGAACAGTTATATAAAATTCATTATTTCTTGCAAACTTATCCGCACATCAATGTGGAACTTTCGGTACATACGGATGCTAGAGGAAGTGCTAAGTATAATCATAGATTAGCACAAAAAAGAGCAGATAATATAGCCGCATTCTTATTATCACAAGGAATTAAGCCTGAAAGACTTAGCGCAATAGGTTATGGTGAGGATAAATTACTCAACCAATGTTCAGATGGGATTCGTTGCACAGAGGAAGAACATTTACAGAATATGAGAGTGGAAATGAAGCTTACTAAGATAAATAGACTTCCTACAGATTATTTATTAGGACAACGATAATAAGGAACGCGATAAAAATAAATGGAGATTCTCGTCGGACGATTAGTTAAA
>CAYMSC010000366.1:0-6777 GCA_964392805.1 uncultured Saprospiraceae bacterium | reverse complement strand
CTTAGGACTAAATTAAAAAAACAAAAATCACAAAAACATTTAATTGAAGGAAATACTTATTTTAGTTTATCCTTACCTAAGGAAAACGAATTAAATCATTCAGAATTGAAGGGCTTATTCAATTTACTTAGGATAAAGCCTTTTACAATATTTGAAATGCATACAGCAATAAATGGTGAAAAAGTGGGAGGATATTACCCTGACTTTGGCACTTTTTGAAAGTTGACTTCTAAATATATACTTTTAACTTGTCTTTTACAGCATATTTAATAGGAAGACAAGATAAAAGCTCTACTGATAATACCGATTATTTTTAAACGTAGGATTATCCGCTTTATACAAATCCGTTGATGATTTTCGAATAATTAATTCATCTATAAATAAGGGTTGTTTTTTCATTGCTTTATTTTCTATGGAAATTTCTAAAATACCTTTGTCTTTAAGTTCAAAAGGCATTTCCACCAAAGCCCAGCCATCGTTCGCCATTACGCTCATTAGGTAGCGAATCTGTGGATTGTATTGCCAAAGGATATCTCCTGTTTCTGGATGACGTAGTTTGGCACGAATAAAAGTATTGGCTACTGGAAATTTACTCAAATTGTTTGCCCAGAAGGATAGAGTGACTTTATCGCCTTTTTGTAGAAAAGGAATAGATTCTTTAAAGAGTTCTTGAGGCGTACTGATATTGAATTCCAAACCACCATTTCCTTGATATGCGGCTTTCGGATTTTTGTCATCATAACTTTCATAAACAAACCTCCTCAATGTATCATTGGTGATAAAACCATATGCTTCTCTGGAGGCAAATAATGTTGAATCGTTTTGTAAGGTTTCTGCAATAGCTTTTTTTCGTAAATCAATTCGCTCTTGAAAACCAGCTATAGGCAATTCGTAATAACTCATGGCATCTACGGTTTTCAAAAAATTAGTACCATCTTCCAAAAAGGGAAACTGAGCAATATGATTGGTGTCAATCACCAACAAAAGTGGTTTCTCATTTTTGAAATCGGCTAAAATATTGGGTATATCATAGGGTTCAGTCGTCGTTTGAAATAATTTATAAGCTCTTGAAACAGAACTCCGATTGCCCATGGAAGCCAATAAGGGCAAGCCAGTTTCCATTGACAGGGACAAACTCTTTTGCTGGATTCGACCATGTACTTTGGCATTAAAATTATCTGTTCCTACATGGAAATAAGGAATTGGTAAAATGGCTTGATATGCCTCAAAATTAAAGCCCGTTTTATCTTTAAAGGTTTTGCCTTCATGAAATTCTTCTACTGTACTCATTATATATTTTCGAGCGTGGTTGAACTGCCAAGACTCGTATACCAATAGGCTTAAAGGCAGGAGTAGCCATATTTTTTTATTACAAAACTTTCGATAGAGATAAGTGAAAATGATGATATTGATAGCAAAATAAAATATCCAATTGAATCTACCTACCGAGCGAAATTGCTTTAGCGGACCAGCATAATCTAACAAGCCACTGAGACCAGGCAAAACGAAAGGCATTCCAAAAGAAAAGACCAGCAATAGAAAAGCCATTGCAAATAAACGCCTCAAAAAATCAGCATCATCATAGACCAATCGTTCCAAACCTCGCATCATGGTTAGCTCGTTTTGAGAAACCTGCTCTGCTTTTTTGGAGGTCAAGACCGTCATTTTTTGGAAAAAAGACCGTTGGAATAAATGACTTAACCAATGAAATAACATGGTGAGAAATACCCCAAAAGCAACAATTCCTACATAAGCCAAACCTTCAAAGTTAACCTTTCTAATTTCTATAATATTTTGACTTATCCATTTATAATAGGGCATTCGAAGTGATAAGAACAGCCCTTCCCAATGGGAGACAAATAATAAAAAACCATAGGGTTTATCAGGTCTATTCGGTACGTCATATTGGGCAAACCAAAACAAGAAAAGCGCATAAGGCAATAAGACTTGAAAAGAAAAATGGATGGCATATTGGACAAAATCCGATTTAGGAAAGACCCATCGCCCATTATTTTCGGAAGGCTTGGCTTTTTTCAGAAAAGAAAAGAAATAGAAAAAGCCTATCATAAAAGCCGTAATGGCAAAGAAGTAAAATTGTATCAAAGAAGTCAGCAATACCGTTAGAAATAGACCAAGGCTCGACCACCAATTGGGGCGCTCATCAAAGCGCATTAGGAAATAGATGGTCGCAGGAATGGCATATAAATGTGCTAAGCCATAATGCCCGAATAAACGTAATGTTTGGGGAGACAAGAAAGTTAGGGCTATCGAAATGATAATATTATACCAAGGAGGGAGTGCCAACCTAGAAAATATTAAGTACAGAAAAATAGCACAAACCAAATAGGAAAACAGCATCGAATAATGCAAAATCGGAATCGAATAATCTGTCAAATCTAAACCAACCGACTTTAGAAATTTTAGCCCATTAGAAATCAATGGAATCGTCGAAGCGATGGTCACATGCTCTCCATAAGGATAGGCCATACCTTCAAAAACGGTATAGGAATCATCGTATTTGGCGTGATAGGTAACTAAATTATAGGCATTAAAAGCATCTCCATATCCTTGAATGACATGGTTTGGAGAAGCAGTTAATATAGCTCCAAATCGAACGTATAGAACGATACAAGTAAAAAGGATAAGGAGTAGCAGACCAAGTTGATTCTTTTTTCGCATTGCTGGATTATCGGTTGTCTGTTGTCAGTTGTCGGTTTGTCTGTTGCGGAAACCGACAACTGATAACCGTTTTAGGTACGCTGAAAAAATAAATGCTCATTCCTTAGCTATACATTTCGCCAATTTCTTTTTCAAATTTCTCTCTTACCACACGACGCTTTAACTTCATAGTCGGTGTCAATTCAGCGGTAGAGCCATCTTCTTTGACGGCATCCCAAGTGGTTGGCAATAAAGTAAATTTTTTGATTTGCTCAATATGGCTAAATAGTGGATTAAATTGATTGACAATTTCTTGATAGCGAGCGATGACTTGCTCATTTTTACAAGCATCTGCCAAATTAGTCCATGCCACACCGTTTTGTTTACACCAATCTTGTAAAGCCTCTGAAGAGGGGACCATGACAGCAGAAACAAACTTTCGTTTTTCGCCTACGACCATCATATGTTCAATCAAGAAGTCTTCTTTAAATTTATTTTCGATAGGTGCTGGCGCAACATATTTACCACCCGAGGTTTTTAATAATTCTTTTTTACGGTCAGTAATTTTTAAGAAATCATGCCCACCAGGTCCTTTGACCATTTTACCAACATCCCCTGTTTTAAACCAGATTTTTCCATCAATATCCTTGAATACTTCTGCATTTTTAGCTGGATTATTATAATAGCCTTGCATAATATTTGGACCACAAGCTAAGATTTCGCCTTCGCCGGCTCTATATGCTCCTTCCGAGCGGTCAATCAAAATTTCCACCCCCTCGATAGGTCGACCAACTGTACCCGCTAAAGCACCATTTGGTTCGTAGGTATTAACCGTAAGAGTAGGGGAGGTCTCTGTCAATCCATATCCTTCTCGAATCGGCACGCCCGCAGCAGAAAAGACCTTCATAATTTTAACGGGACAAGGTGCAGCACCTGTGACAATACCTTTCACATTACCACCTAAAGCAGCCCTCCATTTTGAGAAAATGAGTTTGTCAGCAATGCTTTGTTTAATACCGTCTAAACCCGTGTATTTTTTATCATATTCATAATCATCAGTTCGACTAAGTGCCCAGAAGAATAGTTTTTTCTTTATACCAGTTAAAGTAAGTCCTGTGTTATAGATTTTTTCATAGACTTTTTCCAAAAGCCTTGGAACGGTGGTGAAAAAATAAGGCTTAACGGCTTGCAAATCGCCATCAGGTCCACCAAGGTTATCCGTGCCAGTGAAATATACTTTTGCTCCTTTAGCCATGTAACTGTAAGAAACAGTTCGTTCGAAGATATGACACATTGGAAGAAAGCTAAGTACTTGGTTACCCGCTTCGGCAGGTAGTAGGTCAATCGTGCTTTTGATAATATGTACTAGATTGATATGTGTCAAGACAACTCCTTTAGGATTACCCGTCGTTCCAGAAGTGTAAATAAAAGTTAATACTTCCTCTGGTTGGATGTTTGCCGCCGCTTCGGCTACTTCAGCTAAACGGCTATCATCCATGAGGTCTTCATAGAATTTTCGTCCATTTTGTTGGTCAAAAGTATAAATATCTTTTAAGGTAGGAATATTCGATTTTGCCGCCGCCACTTTATCATAAAGGTCTCCTGTTCCGACAAAAGCATATTGCACATCGGCATCATTAAAAATGAAGTCATAATCAGAAGAACTAATCGTCGGGTAAACAGGCACAGTAATCACGCCTACTTGCTGAGCCGCCAAATCCATCATAGTCCATTCAGGACGATTTTTATAACTAATTAAAGCTATTTTATCGCCTTTTTTAAGTCCAAGATTAAGTAATCCTCCAGCTAGTTGCTGGCTACGGCTAATTATATCATCGGTACTAAAAGAAACCCAATCGGATTTTTCAGGAGGTCTATAACTAAAAGCTTCTTTTAAGGGATGATTTTGTTGTTGATAAAAAATACAATCAAATGCTCTAGAAATATCTTTCATACTTATTAAATATTTAAATCATGTTAAATTTTAAAATTTTCATGATTTGAAAAAATAAATTAAAACGTAAATGTGTTTTTTAAGGAGTTAAAGATGGTACAAGAATAAAAGGGTAAAAGTAACTAGTGAGTTGCTAAATTATTCATTTTTTTCCCATAAACTGTAAAAGGTAAAGTTATTAGATTATCTGAAAACAACCATAATTGAGGACATTTATTTGGGAGAATAATGATTTCTTCAAAAAAAAATACCCCTTTTGGCAAAAAAAAGGAAATTAATTTTTGTAATTTAGAATTGATTTTTTTTACAAATCGGAATGACAACCAAAAATATGGAGAAAATAGGTATTATAATTTGACAAATATTGAGCAAAGTGTGAATTAGTATAACTATTTCCGATTTTTTACGGTTTAATTAAATGAAGATATAAAAGAGGTTGGTTTACAAGTAGATAGGACAAATAATTGATAATCAAGGCTTTGTTATTAATTATTTATATATATATAGCCGTTTTAATTTGTAAAAAAAACCGTATTTTAACTACTATAAAAGCGGTAGATAGAAACTTTTTGGCAGGATTTTTTGTAATAAATGTAAGAAAGCTGACGATATAAAATTTTTTAGCGGAAAAGTCAAGTTTTTAACATACAGATAAAAAAAAATGGGTAACATTTACGTCATCAAAGCGTATTTTTACACGACCATAACTAAAATAATCTTTAAACCATAATTCCCATGCGTCAACTTAAAATTACCAATAAGATAACGACGAGAGAAAGTCTTGCACTAGATAAGTATCTAAATGACATTGGTAAAATATCTATGCTCAATGCAGAAGAAGAAGCTGAAATGGCGCGGCGTATCCGAGGAGGCGACGAGCAAGCCTTAGAACGTCTAACAAAAGCTAATTTACGTTTCGTAGTTTCCGTAGCGAAGCAATACCAAAATCAAGGACTTTCACTGAGTGATTTAATCAATGAGGGAAATGTCGGATTGATGAAAGCTGGAAAGCGATTTGATGAAACCAAAGGGTTCAAATTCATTTCTTATGCTGTTTGGTGGATTCGACAATCTATTCTACAAGCAATTGTAGAATATTCCAGAATTGTTCGATTGCCATTAAATAAGGTTGGTTCTTACAACAAGGTAAACGAAGCTTATTTATCATTTGTACAAAAATTTGAGCGAGAACCGACCAACGAAGAATTAGCAGAACTACTTGGTATGACTGCTAAAGAAATCTCTAATATGCTAAAAGGAAATGGTAGGCACTTATCTGTCGACGCGCCTTTAAGTGGAGAAGATGGCGATTCAACAATGTTGGATGTTATTTCTAACTCACAAGATATGACTCCTGACGGTCGATTGATGGACCAATCTTTAAAGGAGGAAGTAAAAAATGGCTTATCTATTTTATCCCCAAGAGAAGTCGAAGTTTTGTCTTCTTACTATGGATTAAATAATCACAAATCTTTGACCTTAGAAGAAATTGGAGAATTGTATGGCTTAACGAGAGAAAGAGTTCGTCAGATTAAAGAGCGAGCGATTCGTCGATTAAGAAAATCTTATAATAGAAATGCACTGAAATCCTATTTAGGGTAATAAGTCGTCAGAAGTCAGAAGTCAGACCGTCCATACGGACTGTCAGAAGTCAGATTAAAATAAGATAATAGACTGTTAAAAATATATGAAAAAAGCCGAAGGTGTATCTACACTTTCGGCTTTTTTTGTCTTTTATACCAAAAACGGAATAAAAAACCGAAAATGAACGATAGTTATCTTAGGACGAAAAAATCATAAATCTGAAATCATACATTATAAATCATAAATCCATGTAGTTTTTACGTGACAGATTTATGATTTAAGATGTATCCCGTCCAAAAAGACGGGATGATTTATGATTTTGGACGCTCTTAAATATATGTTCGGTAAATTAAACCGTCAGTAGTATACCAAAATTTCATCACCGATTAAAAGGACGTTCATTCACCCAATTAAAACCTCGATTGATTAATAAGAAGTCTGCTAAATTTTTTCTTTGCAGCCGAATTTTTAAGGTGTCGCTTGCTGCTTCACTAATTAAAACTGATTGACTACTGATACGACCTTCAATTAGGGCGAACGAAAAGTCAAAATCATAATATATAACTCATTGAAAAAACTAG
>CAYMSC010000365.1:0-6779 GCA_964392805.1 uncultured Saprospiraceae bacterium | reverse complement strand
ATAAAACTCTTAAATTAAAAGCTAATAAAAATTTTATAGTTAAATTATTTACTATATTTACACAGATTCCAGCATATCCTAAGAATATTCACACCTGACAATAATCATCCTTCTGCTAACTTTTTAATAAAAAACTAGATTTCTACCAAGTCCATTGCTTAAACTCAATTAATTGAATACAATAAATCTTTGGAAAAAAATCAAGAAAGGAGATAAAAATGCCTTTAATCAGTTATTCAAGTTGTATTACTCCGATTTGAAAGCATATGGTATTAAAATCGCTGGTCAAGAGACCTATGCTAAAGAAGCTATTCAATTATTATTTGTTAAAATATGGGAAAAAAGAACTACTTTAAACGAAGTAACTTCCGTCAAAAGTTATATATTAAGTGCCTATCGTCGAACTTTAATTGATTTATTACAAGCCGAAAAAAAACAACACCTATTCATAGATACTACCCCTTCCTTCATTATAGCTCCTTCTGAATTAAGTATTTTCCAACAAGAAAAAAAAGCACAAGCTACCCAATTAACCACTTTATTGAATCAGTTGCCCGCCAAACAAAAAGAAATTATTTATCTCCGTTTTTACAATCAACTGTCCTATCTTGAAATAGCAGAAATCGTTGACTTAAACTATCAGTCTGTTCGAAATTATAGCGTTAAGGCGATACGGTTCCTAAGAAAAAATTGGAAAGTGGGTTAGTTGAAGGATGATTTATGATTTTTTGCCCTCCATCATAAGCTTTCTACAATTTTCTTCGAAAAAAGTGAGTACAAAATCAATATTCTCCTGTCTTGTGTAAAACTAGAAGTATTTCAGTCGATTAAGTAATAGAAAAAAACTCAGCAAAATTTCATGAAGAACGAGCGATTTGAAACGGTCGAAGACCTGATTAATAGTGATTCGTTTTGTGAGTGGGTACAACACCAACAACACAAAACATTTTGGCAAGAATGGCAAGCAAGCAATGTAGCAAGACAAGCATTGGTAAAAGAGGCTCGTGCATTTGTACAGCAACTTTCCCTCAAAAAAGAAACTGCCTCAACACTAGAAGTGGAAGAAGCGATAACTTCGTTATGGTCCAATATAAAACAGCAGCAACCCTCAAATAGCCCAATTAGAAACAATGCACAAAAAAGAACAATTACTTTGGGCAGGAGGTGGCAAGTCGCCGCCTCCATTTTATTCTTACTGGTAGCTAGTTGGTTAACTTGGCAATATGCCGCATCGGATGCAGTGACTTATGCCACCGCTTACGGAGAAACGGAAACATTGATTTTACCCGATGGTACACAAGTTGTTTTACAAGCCAATTCAATATTAAAGGTACCAAAGAATTGGGCAGAACAATCCACTAGAACCGTTTCCTTAGAAGGACAAGCCTTTTTTGATGTCGCTAAATTAGAACGCAAAACGCCTATTAAATTCATTGTGCAAACGGATGATTTTAACGTAGAAGTATTGGGAACTGAATTTGATGTTTTAAATCGACCTAATAATAAAAGAGTCATTTTACAAGAAGGAAAAATACGAATGCAATTACCTGATAATCAATCCATCGAATTGCAACCCAATGAAATGGCAAGGTATGTTGCTCCTACAAAAGATTATAAAAAATCGACTATCGAAGCGACCAATTTTACGGCTTGGACTAATGATAAATTAATTTTAGACCAAACACCATTATCAGAAATTGCTAGAATATTCACCGATAATTATGGTTTGGAAGTTAATTTCTCAGCGAATACCAATCAATCAAAATTAAGAAGTACCGTAGGAGCCTTACCAATTAATAATGTGGAGGAATTAATTACTGTTACAGAAGAGAGTTATGAGGTTCGCATTATAAAAAAGGGGCAGCAATTGACGATACAGTAGGCAGTAGGCAAATAATTATTGATTTTAAATAATAAACTAGTGCTTTATCAATTGAAAGAGTTTAAACACTCTTTTAATTGATTTTTTTACTAATACTCACTAAAAATTAATGAAATTAAATAAAACAAATAGCCAACTTAGCTATTTGCTACATTTCTGTGTAGTAATGAGCATGCTATTTGTTTTTGTAAATAGCTGTATAGGACAGACAATGGCTTCTATAAGCGAAGGGGAAATCAAACAAATTAACCAATCGGAAGTCATTAACCTTATAGATTTATTAGAACACTTGAAAGAAGCAACGGGATTTACCTTCGTTTTTGATAAAAAAATAATTCAAGATAAAACGGTTGTTTTTGACAAAGTAATTCACCAAAATCTTAATCGCTTATTAATTAAAGAAATTGCAGCGCAAACGAATTTATCCTTCAATGCCATTACAGATAATGTCTATACTATCAAACGAGTACGAAAAACGGAAATAGCCATTAGAGGAATAGCCAAAGACAAAGCTGGTAATCCGATGATTGGCGCAAATATTTCGCTGTTTAGTGAAGGTAAAGGAGTAACTACGAATGAAATTGGGGCTTTTGAATTAATTGTCCAACAAGGAAGACATGCCATCAGAGCTAGTTATGTCGGATATGAATCTATTACTAAAAATATAGAAGTAGATGGTTATGAAGAAATTCAGTTAGATTTTGAATTTAAAAAACATTTAAAGCTAGAAGAAATTTTAGTGGTCGGTAATCGGTTTTTACCAAAAACTTTACAAGAAACCGCCGTTCCGGTAGATGTAGTGAGTCAAGAACGATTGAATCAATCCAATCAAAATGAATTAGGCCAAGTCCTGCAGTATGAAACACCTTCTTTTCACTCAGCTACTCAAACGATTAGTGATGGTACAGACCATGTAGACCCCATTTCTTTAAAAGGATTAGGCCCCGACCAAGTATTGATTTTAGTGAATGGCAAAAGACGACATTTTTCTTCTTTAGTCAATGTCAATGGTACCGTTGGTCGGGGGAGTGTTGGGACAGATTTAAATGCGATTCCATTAGCGGCTATTAAAAAAATTGAAATTTTGAAGGATGGTGCCGCCGCCTTATATGGTTCTGATGCTATTGGTGGGGTGATTAACTTGCAGTTGAAAGAACAAGTCGACCAAGGTCAAATCCAGTTAAATACAAGTATTACCGAAGCTGGCGATGGCGAACAATTTTCTCTAAGCAGTCATATTGGCATAAAAACTTTGAAAAAAGGACATACTAATGTTACTTTTTATTTCCAAAACAGAGCAGCAGTTAATCGTTCAGGGGCATATGAAGGAATTATTTTTGGAGATAGTCGAGATGAGAATGAGGACTTAGTCAATGATTTTTTTGCTCAAACTGGGTTTGGAAATGGACGAGTAATGAGTGCTGGTAGTTCTGCCTTGACCAATACGGGTTTATTTTTAAATATGGCATTGCCAATAGGAGATAATTTTAAGTTTTATAATCATAGTAGTTTTAATTATAGACTAGGGCAAGCAGATGGGTTCTATCGTTTTCCCTTTCAAGAAGTCAAACAATCTGGTTTATATCCATTGGGCTTTTCGCCTAAGATTCAAACTAATATTTTCGATTTTTCTACTGTTTCTGGCATAAAAGGAAGAATTGCCGACTGGCAGATTGATTTAAGTAATAACACAGGACAAAATAGTTTTGGTTTTAATATTCACAACTCTAATAATGCTTCTCTGGGCTTGCGGTCTCCTACTTCTGCCGATGCAGGAGGTTTTGCTTATTTACAAAATCTATTTAATGTTGATGTGACCAGAAAAGGTGTTTGGAATTTGCCCATCAATATTGCTTTTGGAAGTGAATTTCGCTTAGAAAAATATATGCAGAAAGAAGGAGAAGAAGTTTCTTGGGAAAATTATGGTGAACTAACAGAAGATGGGTTTCCTAAAGATGCGGGTTTTCAAGTATTTAGAGGATTTCAGCCAGAAAATGCCATTCAAAAATTCCGTAATAATGTCGGTTTTTATGGAGAAATCGAGGGGGAAATTAATAAAAAATGGTTATTAGCACTTGCGGGGCGATTTGAAAAATATTCAGATTTTGGTAGTCATGTCAGTTGGAAAATATCTTCTCGTTATCGAATCAATCAAACATTAACTATTCGGTCTACTTTTAATACAGGTTTTAGAGCGCCTTCTTTACAGCAAAATTATTTTAGTAGCTATTCTTTACAATTTCTACCTGTGGGTGGTGAAATTATTGCGACCCAAGTGGCACATGATAATCATGATAGTCCGATTGTTAGATTATTAGAAATTCCCAATTTACGACCAGAAATATCGAATAATTTTAGTATTGGTTTTGCCACACAGCCTATCAAAAATCTAAGTTTCACCCTTGATGCTTATCATATTAAGATAAAAAATAGAGTTGTTTTAAGTGGTCAAATTTCGCCAAAAGAAGAAGACTATCAACTAAGAGATATACTCACTTCTTCTGGAGTCGATAGAATACAATTTTTCACGAATGGGATAGATACCAAAACTAAAGGGTTAGATGCTAGACTAAATTATGAGAAACGATTCCGTCATAGTCGGCTGAATTTATTCATGGGATTTCATGTAAACGAAACCGAAGTACAGCAACATGAAAGTCCTACTGCCCTACTTCAAGAATATCAAGCAGCCGTTTTTTCCAGAGAGGAAGTAGCTCGATTAGAGCGAGGGCAACCTGCTAGTAAATTAATTTTAAGTGGAGATTACCAGAAGGGTAAATTTAGTTTCTTAGCCCGTAGTACTCGTTTTGGAAGCGTAGAATATATCCATCCAACAGATGGCAATACCACAAATTGGGTGATCAATCAATATAATGGTCTGTATGAATCAAGAGACCAACTCTTTACAGCTAAATGGATTAGTGATATAGATTTATCTATGCAAGTAGCTAAGTCATTTAAAATGACCTTGGCAGTAAACAATATTTTTAATGTTTATCCAGATAAACATCAACATTATGCGAATACCAATAATGGTGTTTTACAATATAGTCGAAGAGTGCAGCAATTTGGGGTACGAGGCAGATCATGGATTTTAAAGGCTTTTTTTCAGTTTGGAATATAGTATGGATAAGAGCTGTCGGTTATCGGTTTTAGCCATTTTCCAGCAGTAAGGTTTTGCTTTAAAATGATGAAAACAAAGTACAAGAAATAGAGATATTATATTTTGTCAGGAATTAACTTTTTTGCCAAATATTTACCGCTAATAAGCCTTATTTCACTCATTCTTAGGTAGTAATTCCTATGCGCCAACAGTTTTACTATTAACTGTACTGGTAATTTCTTTTGAAAATTGGTTCTCTGACAAATCCCTCCGATATAAATCGGAGTAAACTGTGAAAGAGTCGATTTAATTCCGATTTTTTGCATCCCGTCCGCATTGCGGTTCACCCGTACGGGTTCCTCTCTTCGGTTAGAAAAAAGATGGAAATCAAATCGACCACTGCTTGCTCTGAGGTATCTCGGAGAAATTTATCAGAGAACGTGAAAATTAAAAAATGAACCAACCAATCAATTTAAATATCACTAACTTAAAACCATCTGCCACCTTGGTCATTAATGAGCGAAGTAATGAATTAGTGGCAAAGGGAAAGAAGATATATAAATTGGGCTTTGGGCAATCTCCTTTTCCCGTACCTGAAACAGTGGTAAATGCTCTTAAAGAAAATGCGCATCAAAAGGATTATTTGCCAGTAAAGGGATTGTTTCCTTTGCGACAAGCGATTGCCAATTATCATCATCGGAAATTTGAAATTAATTGCAGTGCGGATGATGTATTAATTGGACCAGGATCTAAAGAATTATTATTTCTCCTCCAAATGATTTATCAGGGGAAATTATTATTGCCACAACCAAGTTGGGTGTCCTACGAACCACAAGCACATTTGGCGAATAAGGAATTTCATTGGTTAAGCACAAAACAAGAAAATGGTTATCTACTAGATGGTAAAACGCTAGCCGAGTACTGTCAAAAAGATATGGGCGTTTCAAAAATGATGATTTTAAATTATCCTTCTAATCCTGCTGGTAGTACGCTAACTATTACTCAATTAAAAGAGGTAGCGAGCGTTGCAAGAAAACACAAAATACTTATTATATCTGACGAAATATACGGAGATGTCCACCACACAGGACAGCATAAATCTATTGCCAAATATTATCCAGAAGGAACAATAGTTAGCAGTGGTTTGAGTAAATGGTGTGGAGCAGGTGGTTGGCGATTAGGCACCTTTGTTTTTCCTAAAGAACTACGTTGGTTATTAGATAAAATGGCAGTTGTAGCTAGCGAAACATTTACCACAACCTCTGCACCTATTCAATATGCTGCGGTCAAAGCCTATCAAGGAGGGACAGAAATTGAGGAATATTTGACTCATTCTAGAATTATTTTAGGCAAAGTAGCCCAAGCTTGTTCTCAATTATTATTGGCTATAAATATTACCCATCCAGCACCAACGGGCGGTTTTTATTTGATGCCCAATTTTAATTTTTACAAAGAAAAATTAAATGGAAAAGCTATTTTCACTAGTCATCAATTATGCGAAGCCATTTTAAAAGAAACGGGTGTAGCTCTTTTACCGCTTAGTGCCTTTGGATTTCCCAATAATTATCTTGGTGCTAGGTTATCTTATGTCGATTTTGACGGAGCAAAGGCTTTGCATATGATAAAAGAAAATCCTGCTGCTACGGCAAAGGAATTAGCGCCAAAAGTTTTAACTGGAATTCGATTAATTGAGGATTGGGTAAACCAGATGTAAAAAACTGGTAGAATCCCGATAATTATCTAAGTAACGGCAAAACAATAACTTGAACATCTAGGACGGCTTCTTTTGATCCT
>CAYMSC010000364.1:0-6797 GCA_964392805.1 uncultured Saprospiraceae bacterium | reverse complement strand
TGAAAAACCTATAGTTGGGTCGAAATCTTGAATTTTCATTTTTTATTCTTTTTTTTGGTGAAAGCGAACACTTCTTCATACCAACGACTATCGTTGATATATCCGTAATCCCAAGTCATTAATTTATATATAGATTCATTTATAAACTATTAACTAACACTAAAATAACAAAATATATAAACTACTCCAATAAATATAGTTTCTATTTAATAAAAAGGAAAAAATCTAACACAATACAATAGAAAGCCTACCCAATCACTCCACCCCCATCTTGTTTAATTCACCTAAATACTCCCTAAAAACCCATATACAATAACTGATATTTGAATCATAGTAAGCAATCATTCCTTCAAAAAAATCATCGAACTATGAAAAAGAACTTGTTTTATTCTTAATAATCAATTGAGTACTTTACACCACAGGTTGTCAAAAAGACATTCCGCTAGATAACTAAGGATTATTGTTAGGCAACTATTAAATCTAATCTAAAAAGGAAAAAATCAAGGCACTAAACAGGTATAGTTTCAAAGCTTAAAAGCCAATAAATTATAAAAAATAATACTATGCTGTTGCAGTTTAATACTTTTATGAACAAAAATATTTAAAATAATAACTTTCGATTAGGTTTGTGTACCGTATATAATTTTTTTTGATGTAGTATAAATAGAATTAACCTTATGGCTAGTAATAATGACAGTACCAAAATGGATATTTTAGCACCTATCTCCATGAAAGAAAAGGTAGGGTATGGTTTAGGAGACATGGGTTTTAATTTTTTCTGGGCAAATATCTCTGCTTTTTTACTCATCTTTTATACCGATGTATTTGGCATATCCGCTGCCGCAGCAGGAGGAACAGTGCCTTGGGTTTATCGTTGCCTAATTGACGGATTATTTGGTTTGAAAGGAACAAAAGCAGGACTACATATTAACCCTCAATTACCAGAAGCTTGGAACACCGCAAAAGTTACTCGAATATTTAGAGGCGCAACTTTTAATATTTCTTTTAACCGAACAGATAAGCTAGAGAAAAAAATAGTGGTGAATGGTGTTGTTTTTGAGGGGAATGTTATTCCTACTACTGACAAAGGGATTTATGAGGTTTTAGTGGAGGTTTAAAAGAACGGTAAGAGGATTTAATTTTTTATTTTGACGCTGAGAGACGCTGTTTGAAGTTATGATTTGTTATGTTTTTTTTCTTAAGAAAAGTGATGTTGAATTTGTGTTTTAGTCAATAAAGAAGTGGCAACATAAAAAAATCATAAGAGCCAGGTCTCTCAGCGGCAAAAATAGACTGATAGCTATATTTACTCTGATGAATGATAGGATAGGGTTTTGGAAGTCATTAAGAGATGAGATTCGATATTTTTTTATTTCATTTCTTTCCTCACATTTTGTACAAATTCGATTGACATGCCCGTAATATTAGCGATTTCTTTATCAGCTAAAGAGCCTAATTTAATTAGATTTAATACTGTTATTTTTTTGTCTTTCAAATATTTTTTTTCTTTTTCTTGCAATTCTTTTTTAGCTTGTTCCTCTGCTGCTCTTGCTTGTTCTTCCGCTGCTTTAGCTTGTTCTATCCCCATCTCAATCTCTATCTTAATACTCAATGCTTGACTAGCTCTATCAGAAAGAACTTCACCAAATCTATGGTATTCGGCTCTTTCCTTTTCTTCCATATTAGCAATTTTGAGTACTTCTTCCGCTTCTTTTAATCCTTTTGCTGTAAATTCTTTTTTAATGACGCTATTCTTTAAAAAATAAATCCATTCATCTAAAGTATCGGTTGCTTTATCATCAAAATTATTCACCTTTATCAAATAGATTTCGGGAAATAAGTCTCTTACTTTTTCTTTTTTGAATAATTTCTTTTGAGCGTTTGATAATTCTAAAATATCATTTTGATGAAGACCAGAAAAAGTAGTTAGTCCTTTGTATATATAATCTTGTCCTCTACCTAAGTCAAAGTAAACGATATTTATTGAAATCACTTTTTTTACCGTTGACCATTCATCACCTACTTTAATATGTTCTGTAATAGCTTTTGATATGCCGTATAAGATTCTTAGAAAATAATCTATGGCATAGGAATTTTGAATTTCTATTATGATAAGTTCCTCTTTTTTATCTTTAACTAAAATATCAACTCGATTAAATTTATCTCGTTCTGTTTCTTGATTACTCTCTGTGTCAATTATTTCCATAATTTCAATATCATCTTTGAGTAATTCACTCAAAAAGCCTTCTAAAATATTGAAATTAGCTTTTTGTCTTAATAGGCGCTTGATGGCCCAATCAAATCTTACATGTTTCTTTTCATTCATTTTCCCTTTATTTTAGGCTAAATTACAAAAAGACTATCATATTGACAGTCTTTTCCCTTGAACCAGCCGAATTTTCCTAATACTTTCAATTATTTTCTCCATTTAAAATCATACACCAAGTTCATCAATTCGTATTTTTCTTTTTGTGTAATCCTACGAAGTCAAAGGTTTGCTCATGGTTTTTATAAATTGGTAGTATTTTGTGCATGTATTCATCTATAAAATTAGTCCAACCATTTTGAATTTCTTTCTGGGTCATTTTGTTATTGCATTTTATTTTTTCTTCTCCAAGATTAATATGCAGCACCTCCAGATGTATATCCTACAATAAATGCAAATCGAGAATCTGAATACTCCTCTTGTTTTTTATTCTGATTCTTTTCTCTTTATTTATTTGCCGCAATTTCCTTTTTTCTTCAATCCTTTTTTTAATTTTCTCCTCATATTCTTCATCAATTATTATCCCTTTATCACGCAGTTCTTTAATGGCACAAATTAAATCTACTCCATACCATTTTGAATATTCTTTAACAATATTTTCTCCTTTAAAATCTCTTATCCAATTTGTTGAAGAACCCGATCTATGTTTCTTAGTGTATCGTTTTTTTTTGGATGTATTTTTCATCTGTATTGTTTGTTTTTCTTTTTCCATAAAGCATAACATTATCTATATAAACGAACTAATTCCTATACTTATAATCCAAAAGCATAAATTTAGGTATAGATTCATCTATAAAGATTTAACAATCACTAAAATAAAAAAACATAGAAACTAGTCCAATAAATAGAGTTGCTATTTAATAAAAAAGACATAACCTAGCAGTATGGAGTAAAAATCATAAGCTATACCTATAAATAATCCGTCCTTCACCCAAATTTATCAAGCGTAAAAATATTGTTTATTTTAACCGATTATATTTTTTCAAAACATCTTTAACCAAATCGTGGGGCAAGCCATAAGCCGTATTTCCATTAATACCTTCCATTGTTTCAGCCGAAACCATGGCATTAATAATGGCTTCTTCCACAGCATGGGCCGTTGCTTCAAACAAACTACTAATTCGGTCATTCGGTAAGGAGGTGACGCTGACTATTTTATCTCGATTAAATGCTGCTTCATTGGCAGTTGAAAAGGCCAAAAATATATCTCCCGAACCATTGCTGCCATACCCTCCAACTACCGCAATACCTAGTGGTACTCTTTGAATAATTCGTTTTAATTGATGCGGCAATAATGGTGCATCGGTGGCAACGATGACAATGATAGACCCGTCGCCTTCTTGTCTTCTAGAATTTGGTGGAGCATTATAAACGGAGTTCAAAGTATCTTTTAGTTCCATTCCAACTGGAACACCTGCGATGGTCAAATTTCGTTTTGCACCAAAGTTGGATTGGACTAAAACGCCTATGGTGTAAGTAGAATCATTAACGATTATTTCTCTAGAGGAAGTACCAATACCACCTTTAAAACCTAAACACATCATGCCTGTTCCTCCTCCAACATTGCCTTCCGTAACGGGACCTGTTTTGGCGTTTTTGATGGCTTCTAATACATGCTTTTCTTTGACATGAAAACCGTAGATGTCATTTAAAAAGCCATCATAGGTTTCTGCAACTACAGGATAAGTGTACCACCAATCTTCGTTTTCATACCAATTTGTTTCGACGTACCATTTTAAAACAGCATCTCTAACTACCCCGACACTATTGGTGTTGGTTATCATAATTGGCGTTTCCAAAAAGCCAGATTCGGTAATCCAAGTGGTCCCAACCATTTCCCCATTTCCATTTAAACTATACCAATTCGCGTATACTGGATTGAATTTTTTACCTCTTGGAAAAATAGCGGTTACGCCTGTTCTGATTGGACCTTTGCCCGCTATATTTTTCCCTGTTCCCTCGATTATTGTTGAATGACCAACTTCCACACCTTTGACATCCGTTATGGCATTTAATGGACCTGTTTTGCCAACAAAAGAAATGCCTAAGTCTCTAGCTCTCGGCTTTTGTCCTAGTAATATCGAAGCTGTAAATAAAGTCAGTAATAGCAGAAAGGAAAGTTGTTTTATCATGATTATTTTGGGTACTAAGATAAAGCAATATTTGAGAATTTAACCTAGGATTAAAAAGGTTAAGTAGTCTTAATCACCGACTTGCAGAATGACCATTTATTTTATATCCGTGTACCTGAAAATTTAAAGGCACACGGATATTTTCTATTCTAATTATTCCGATTAATAACTTCTCTCTTTTCCACATTCGCCTCCACTTCCGCACGTTCATACCAAACAGGTCGCAATTTTTTCTGTGCAAACAACTCCAATTGGTCGCCAATATGTGGATTCCCTTTTTGAGTAGCATTACCATACGTTAAGAGTGCTTTAGCTTTAGGTCTATCCCCAAATTCAATAATCGCCACATAAGTTTCGCCTGCCACCGCTCGGTTTTTTAAACTTTCTATAGTCCCTCGTTTTCCTAAAGGCTGATAATAGACCGTTCGGAATTGGCCCAACCAACCATACCCACCATTTCCAGCCACATCCTGTTCGCCAAAACTAAGTCGATTGACTTGTCCCCAGGGTACATTTAATTTACCGTAGCCAAATTTTATTTCAGTTGCCGCTGTTTGTAAAGCCTTTAAGGCAGCCGCTTTATCTTTTAAGCCATCAGGAGTCGTTGCAGGATTGTCAAAAGACCAAGGTTCGGCAAAAAAAGCATCGGTTTCATAGTCGCCTTTCGTCATTTTTAAATGCCAATTGGCAAATAATAAAGCCCCTTCTGAATCTGCTTCAGTTCGACCATCCCAACTTTTTAATAAGGTAAAAGCTTCTTTTAATAAACCATTTGTTTCTGGTGTTTCTAAGGCTAATAAATCATCCAATAGCCGAGCCGCCATTTCCATTTTTGTATCGTGTTTATAGGCCTCAAATTCTTCAAAAGAAATTTTATCATCTTCTAGCATGATATTCGCTGCCCGTTGTGGTCGAAAGCCCATTTCTACAGGTGCCATATACGCAGGATAATCCTTTGGGTCTAATTCTGTCGGTACCGTACAAGTATAAGGAGGGTCATTCGCATTTTGTAACCAGCCAGACTTTGGGTTTAATAGTTTTGGTAAATCTTCATACGAATGATAGGAATTCCAAATATACTTAGAGTCATCTCCCGGCACAATGCCCGACCAAAAATCCCAATCGCCTTCTGGTCTTACGGGTGTATATCCTGCAAAATGGTAAAAAATATTACCTGTTTTATCTGCGTACATTACATTAAACATGGGCAAATCATTTTGAGCTAAAGCCGCTTGGAATTCTTCCAATGAGGTTGCTTCTCCCATTTTTTTCCATTGGTCTAACATGTTTCCAGGGTTATCTAGTCGAGCTATCCGAAGAGCGATGGCTTCTTTTTCGCCCATATTGACTATTGGCCCATGCACGGAGCTTTTGACCAACAATTTTTCTGTGCGGATACTCCCATCTGTTTGTAAGACAGGGATATTGTAAAGGTTGAGCTTAAAATTTTCTTTTTTACCATCTAATAAATAACCATCTCCGTCCAATTTTAGTCGGTAAAGGTCGGCTGCGTCCAAAGTATTGACCGTGTGACTCCAGCCCAAATGTTCATTAAAGGCTATACTAATAGTAGGTGAACCGACCAAAGTAGAACCGTAAAGATTGGTATCATCCATGATGGTATGTGCTTCATAAAATAACCAAAGGTCATCATATCGAAGATGTGGATTGGCTAATAAAAGCGCATTGCCAGAGGTAGAACGCTGTGGGCTGACTGCCCAGGTATTGGAACCAATTTGTTCTCTTTGAGCTTTCCCCATTTCTCGGTTACCGATAAACTCAATAAATAAATTTCTTAAAGAATGCGCATTGACATCAGCAGGTGTGATGGGTAATACACCTCGAAGATTTTCGGCAATATGATTAGGATGCGCAGCAGCATAGGCATTAATCCCAGCTACAAATGATGTTAACACCATTTTTTCCTCCTCCGTCAGCAATTCTAATGCCTTTTTACCTCTAGCTGGTATGTCAAAGGTATATAGATTTTTGGTAAGCGCTAAGGCACTTTCTCCAAAATATTTGGCGCCTTCTCCTCTAGCTTCGGCATATAATTTCATTAATAAATCGCCGTGACTGTGCATTTGCGCCCAGCCCATGCCGTAGTATAAATCTTGTTCGTTGGTGGCATAAATATGTGGTACGCCCCAAGTATCCCAGATGATTTCGGAGGTTTCTATTGTAGTTGAAATGATAGTTTCAGGAGCAGGGACTGATGTTGCTTTTAGCGGGGTTTTATCTTGAACTAAGGATGGCGTAACACAAGCCGAAATGAGGAATAGAAAGCAAACTAGAAAAGATGATTTTTGCATAGTTGTCGTTTTGTTAATGAATAGGATAAACACAAGGTAGGGCGTTTTGTGAGAAGGAATAGCATTTTTTGAAAGAAATTTGGATTA
>CAYMSC010000363.1:0-6849 GCA_964392805.1 uncultured Saprospiraceae bacterium | reverse complement strand
TAACTTCTACTGCATCAAAAGGAGCAGGTTCGTCAATTTCCATTTGTGCCAACCAGTCAAAGGTATTTAATTTATTGCAGCCGCCGCTTGAGCAGCCACCATTACTATTACAGCCACTCGGTTTTCCTCCATCTTCTGAAGAACAGGATGTACAAGACATAATTTATTTTTGGCATCAGGGGTCAGGGGTCAGGGGTCAGGTTCAAGCAAATTTCGCCTGACACCTGACACCTAACACCTGACACCTAATCATTTCTTAAAAATTTGATTCATCTGAATCGAAGCATCCAAACCTAGTACTTTAGGATTGGCATTTCGTTCGATGAAATAAAAACTATCATTAAATAACTGGGTGATGGGTTCTATTTTTTCAAAAGCAACCACTTTTGATAGATTTATCACCGTATCAAGTTCGGGTTTTCGCAATCTTACTTGCTGACTCCCCGTCAATTTATATAGCATAAACTCGCGCATAAAGTGCAAGCCATATTGAAAAAAGTGTTTTTGGCGTTCTCGTCCCAATGCTGCAAATTTCTCTGCCCAAGGCACTAATTCTACACCGTTCCCTTTGTAACATTTACGCATCCATTCCAAAAAAAGGACCGCATTATCATTTTCTGCATTACTACTTAAAGTCAAGGCTTCGTTCAAATCACCGTTTGCCAAATTAGCGGCTGCGGCTGCTTGTTCTTGTGTAATGCCTGTTTTTGTCATTATGCCATCCACCACTTCTTCATCAGACAAGGCATTAAATTTAACAATTTGACAGCGAGACAAAATAGTATTTAAAATACGCTCTTGTTCTTCTGCCACCAAAATAAAAATGGTATTTTCTGGTGGCTCCTCAATTAATTTTAATAATCGGTTTCCTTCTTTCTGTAAATATTCGGGCAACCAAAGAATTAAAATTTTATAATCCGTCTCAAAGGATTTTAAGCTCATTTGCTTAATAATCCGTAAACATTCATCTTTATTAATATTCCCTTGCTTATTTTCTGCACCAATGAATTGCAACCAATAATTGATGTCCAAATATGGATTGTCCAACAAAGCCGACCGCCACTGATTTAAAAATTGAGGACTGGTTACTTTACTCCCAATAATTGGATAGGTAAAATGTAAATCTGGATGTACCAATTTGCTGACTTTGGTACAGCTTTTACATGTCCCGCAACTCTCTTGCTGCTGCTTATTTTCGCAAAGAATGTATTGTGCTAAAGCCGTTGCTAAAGCTAATTTACCACAACCACTTGGTCCGAGGAACAACATCGCATGTGGGATGCGCTGGGCATCTACCAATTGCGTAAGCGAAGCTTTGACACGCTGTTGTCCAATGACTTGGTTGAAGTGCATTTATACGGGTTACGGGTTGTGGGTTGCAGTTGGCAACTCGACCCATTTTTTGGATAAGAAAAAAGAAAAGAAAGGTAAAATCTAGGAGTATAAAGGTCAACATGACCTTTAATCAAAATTTGGCAAATACAAAAAAGCGATTATTTTATTACAAAAAATAAAGCAGTGTCACCCAAAGAAGGGGTAAAATATTTGCGGTATAGTATCAATTTCAACTAGGTCTAAAATATTATTTTCAACAAAAAACAAAACAAAACCTATTGTAAATCAATTAATTATCTATAAAATTTAAATTATCCTGATTTGTTGTTGATTATTTTCTATCAACAACTCTTTCTACACTTGATGCCTATCTACGATATATATTTACTAAAATCGACGTACAACAACTTTAACGCTATTCTTCTACGTCAAGAACAAAAATAAGTTTTTTAATGGAAAGAGAAGGGCTTTGAGCAGAGATATTCTGCTATAAATGACAATTGGGTGATCACTTTAAATGAAAACGCTCGAATAGACTTAGCTATTCGAGCGTTTTGATATGCTTATTTTAAAATACTATTAAAAAGCATTTGGGTCATCTTCACCTTTCAAATCCTCAACCCTTATGTAAATATCCTTTAACGCAATTTCACAATCAATTGAATATAATTGAATGGTTTTATCCAACCCAAATACACTAGAAATTCGCCACAAATCATTGTCCTCTTTATACCAGGACTGTACTTTGGGAATCGTTTGCCAAACCAACACGTATTCCTTAAAAGAAGGAATACTTCGATAACCTTCGAATTTAGCATTACTATCGTATTCTTTAGTTGAGTCAGAAAGTACTTCAATGATTAGGCATGGGTTCGTGACGACTGCATTGCTTTTTTCATGTAACTGTTCTTTTCCACATATTGCCATGCAATCTGGATAGGCACCTCTGTTAAAGTCAGGAATAAAAACTTTTACATCACTGTTGTAGGTAGAACAGTTATTATTTTTCTTGTTTAATTCATTATTTATCGCAGTACTAACATTATTGGCAATTTTTCCATGAGTTGGAGTACCACCAGCCATTGCCACAATAGTACCATTCCAAAATTCACTCCTAAATTCAGCTTTTGCCTCTAATTCTAAATATTCTTCAAACGTATATTCTTGTTCGTCTAATTTTTGTGCTGCTCCCATTTCAATAATTTTTTTTTAATGTAACAAAACAAAGGAATGAATTAAAATTAAAATGACAATTAAAATTAAAAACACTACTGACAATCAATAAGTTACAATTTTAAAATATAAAGTTATTTTTGAACCGTTCCAAATATAATTCTTTTTAAGGAAAATAGAAACCCATTACCCTTCTCGAAAAATCTGATTCAATATCTCCGCCAATCTATATCCAGCCAAAGCCAATCGTTCTTTCACTACTTCCTGCCCATTTTTTAAATACAACTCAGAAGGCTCATCATTCGCTTTAATCCATTTTTGGTAACCATTGTCTTTTACTTCATTCACGCCCTTATAACCATATTTTACCGCTAATTTATGGCTTTCTAATGCCCAAAAATCTGGGTCTAATTCCATCGGATGACAATAGTTCTCTTTTGGAAATTCATTCATTAAGCTTTCCGAAAATTCTTGGATTTGAAAAATTTCTGCACTGGTCAAAGCCGCTTTCTCTTTGCCATAAGGATTGATGTCATTGAGTTCGCTTAAATAACCACAACCATCATCCCACAAAGCGTGCATATTTCGCCATTTTCCTTTTAATTTAAAGGCATTGCCACCAATATTCCCACCGGGGCGTTCATTATCATGCACCGAAGTACTATGCAAAGGTTGGTGAATATCGCCTACCAAATGGACCAAAAAAGCCAAGTGTCGAGCTTTATCTACTGGTCTTGCCTTCTCCGAATTTAACACTTTTTGCATTTGATTAATCGCCCAAATAATATCTATCTCTGGTTGGTCTTGCAATGCTATTCGACTATTATTCAGTGGAATATTGGTATAATGCCAAGTATTATAAGTAGAAACCCCTTCTGCTTTCAAATCATCTGGCCAAGGACCAGTCGTAATAAAGTGATTGACATAGGGATAGTCTCTATTTAATTGTTTGGTTAATGCGTCTACTTGCTGCTTGGCTTCGGGGGTCAAATTTTCATAGGCAATCATTGCAGTGACCATGTGACCAGCGTCCCACCATGCTTTAATGGATAGGTTGAATGTAAATAGTAAGCAACCGATTAATAGGTATTTATGCTTCATTGTTTTAGTTTTTTATAAGAACAGAGAATAGAGATCGTTTCACTAAGAGAACAGAGATTAAACGCTATTTGAAATCTCAATGCTCTCAAAGAAGTGAACGCTATTGCTGTGTTTCAGAAATTTAGATCATTATTTGTAAGTACTCAATGCTGGTCAGGAGACCAGCGGATAAAGGGTTCAAGTCTGAGACTTAAACCATCGAGAATCGATATTTTAAATCTCCAGACCATAGCCGTCAGGCTAAGAAAAATGTTACTGATAATCAACGATTTATATTGGTGTCGATATTGGAAGATTTTATCTTCAAATCAATATCTTTTACGTTTTCAACGTGTCTAGCTTTAAAAATTAGCTATTTCAAATCGTTAGCCTGACAGCTATGGTCTACAGACTTAAAATGAATATCTGGTCGTCTCCTGACGACCATATTGAGGTTTTAAAATTGGCTAACCTAAAGGTCAGCGTCCCAAACAAGCTAAAGCTTGCGCTACCAGTTGCCTATTCTTTTAAATTAATTATTTCGCTTTCAAAATCAACTTCCGTGCTTGTGCCATAATCTCTTCCTTATTCATCAACTGCTGCCGAAATTCTCCATCCACAAAAAGTTGTGCTTGGTCGGAATAATGTGGACTCAAAGGATTACCTGAATTACCCGTTGGCAAGACATTCCAAGAATGCTCAATATCAGCAAAATCTACGATTCGACGGATAGCAGGACCGCTCACCACTTCATACTTTCCAGACCCATTGATGGTATAACTCATATTATTAATCACCTCTTTATTCCCTTTTACAGGAAATGGACCGACATTAAAATAAGGGCGCAAAGATGGATTTTGACCCAAGGTATGTGGATGTTCAATCGTATGCACTTTTTCCCATTGCCATTGGGTCATATCCGCCCCTAATTGGTCTTCAATTTCGGTTAAAGTTGCTTCAAAGGCTGCTAACAATATCTCTTTTCTTGTTTCTTTTTTATCTGCTGTCGCTTGATTATCCCACCACGGAGAGGATTCTTTTTCTAATAAAAAAGGTAAGCTACGACGAGACATTACCGTTGTCAAAAACTCTGAAAAATCAAGTTCACTTAATTCATCTTTACAAGTTAATTCTAAGATTTTGTATTGCAATTTAGCAAAAATGGTTGGGGCAATATCTTCCAGTTGATTATCGCCATTCCAAGTCGTTAATATTTCAGCGGCTTTGCTTGCATTTTCATTTTCAAAAGTAGTATTTCCTAATAATTCAACGATTTTTTTAGCCATCATCCGCTTTTTATCAGACACTACTTCTGTTATCATTTCTTTAGAAGCCGCCACATCCCAATCGTCTTTAGCACTCACTAAATCCACAATTCTTTTGGCTCTATCTTCGGGAATATAATAGCCTGAATGTAAAATACCATTGGTCGTATCTGGTTGATTGTTAGCAGAATAAAGGTAGCCTTCTGGTGGATTTTCAGCTTGTGGATTATCTTTAAAATCTACATATCCCAACACTTCATCATTCCCACTAGCTCCATCTAAAAACAATTTGGAATTCACATGGTCGGGTCGAATGGGTAATTTTGCCATTGCCCACCAAGCAATATTTCCATCCTTATCTGCATACATCCCATTTAGCCCCGGTGCAGCAATACCTGAAGCAGCTTTTCGTGCTTCGTCAATATTGGTCGCATGTGCAAATTGATAAGTCGTCTCTAAATTATTGGGAATAAATTCGTTGTAAATCCAGTACGCCGAAACTGGTTGGTCCGTCACTTTTGGAATACCTGCTACCACGTCATTGACAATTGGTCCATGCCGAGAAGTTTTTACTTCAAATTCCACGTCTTTTCCTCCTTTTACTTTAATCACTTCTTTCCGTACCTCAAGGTCTTGCCATTCATCTCGAAAAGCTACTTGATTTGGATTGTTAGGATTTAGTTTTTCTACATAAAAATCAATGTCATCATTTTCAAACATGGTCAATCCCAAAGCCATATGTTCATTATGCCCAATAACTGGAAAAGGCACGCCTGCTAAATAGTTGCCGTAGCTTCGATGTCCAGGATATTCCACATGGGCTTCCCACCAGACAGAAGGTTGAGCAAATCCAATATGCGTATCATTGGTAAAAATGGTCTTGCCTGACTTTGTTTTTTTACCGCTGATAATCCAACTATTACTTCCAATCCAAGGTGGCGTCGGTAAGCTTTCAAACAGTTCATTCATGCTTAAAGCATCAGACATTTCCGTTGCCGTCACTTTAGGAGCGGGGTAAACAGGAATCATTTGCGCCGCTGGGTTCCAATGTACATCTAAATCATTCAAATACGCATCGCCCCACTGCTGATGAATTTTTGCCACAATCGGGTCGGTCCGAAAAGCTTGAGCAAAACTAAATGCCATATATCCAAATGTAGCATAGGCATCCAAGATGGTTAATTCCTCCTTTTCGATACCTAAAACTTTAAATTCCACAGGCGTTGGACCATTTTTTATAAAACTATTAATGCCTGCATAATAAGCTAAAGCTGCTCTTTTCATCGGGTCATCCGACGGAATTTTATCAAAAACTATTTTCGCTTTTTTTGCCGTCTCTAAAGAATTAATTGTTCTAAAAAACTTATCCGTTTTTAAGGTCGGCTCGCCCAATATTTCAGATAATCGACCACTCCCTACTCGACGCAATAATTCAATCTGCCACAAACGGTCTTGTGCATGGGCATAGCCTACTGCAAATTGTGCATCCATTTCGTTTTGCGCATAAATATGTGGAATGCCGTAGTCATCATAATAGATTTCCACTTCTTGTTCTAAA
The DNA here is from genome assembly GCA_964392805.1 of uncultured Saprospiraceae bacterium. Classification (GTDB taxonomy): domain Bacteria; phylum Bacteroidota; class Bacteroidia; order Chitinophagales; family Saprospiraceae; genus JAFMDF01. Next base: position 438 of record CAYMSC010000363.1, on the reverse strand, counting down.
CCTTGTAAAGTTATTGTGCCTTCGTAGGTGGGTTTTAAAGAATTATAATACCAAAACCCATAAATGGCACAGGCTGCGATAAGAATAAGTGCAGCAATGGCGATGTTTTTTAATAGTTTCATACAGCGAAGGTACAGATTATGATGAAGCAAAAAAAATTATTGGTTAGCTCTAGAAATAAATAATGTATTGGGAATAGCTGAGAGCTTCTAGAACTTGAAGTTCTTACGATTACCCACAGAATAAAAATAAGAAAGAAAATGTGCTTATCCGATGAAATGTTATTTAATCCCTAGTCCTGCTAAGGACTCAACATGGGTAGGGGTGGGATAAAAATTAATCAAATCCCTATTTTTTCGTGCCGATAGGTACGTAACATGACCTTGTAACCGATGTTGCGTACCTACGGCACGAAAAAACGACAATATATACTACTAC
>CAYMSC010000362.1:0-6849 GCA_964392805.1 uncultured Saprospiraceae bacterium | reverse complement strand
CCATTTGTAATTTTTTAAAAAATATTAGTGGAGCACTTTTTACAGAGATGACAAAAACGTAGCGCCATAAAAGTAGAAAGTGAATTGAAAGGTGTGAATAGGTTTTAATTTATATGTTTTACAACTATTTAGAAACCAAATAGTGCAGTTATTGGCCTAATAAATTATGGTTTTAGACCAATACCTTTATTTTTTCTGCAAAATTTAAGACATTCTATTTTTAGAACCATTATTTTGCGAGTTCAATTTTAACTATTGGTTAGGACCGTACCGTTAACCGTGTACCGTCAACCGTCAACTTAATAACTATGAAAAAATAATTCCGTCATTTCGTTTTAGTTTTCTTTTTATAAGCAGCTTTGCTGATTAGAAAAAGGAGACTAAAGCGAAATGTTAAATACGGAGTTATTTTTTCATCATTAAATAAGACATGACTTACGATAATTTTACTATCAAAGCGCAAGAATGTATTTTAAAAGCGCAAAAAATAGCAGCAGGCTACGAACAACAAACTGTTGATACACCACATTTGATAAAGGGTATTTTAGAGCAGGCAGAAGATGTTTCTACCTTTTTATTAGGAAAGATGAACGTCAATTTGCCAAAGCTAAAAGATGAATTAACGAAGGTTTGTAAAAATTATCCTAGAGTAACGGGGTCTGATAAACAGTATTTGACCAATGATGCGAATCAAGCATTGGCTAGAGCCAAAAAAGTATTAAAAGAATTTGGCGACGAATATATTTCGGTAGAATTGATGCTATTGGGCGTATTGCAAGGTAAGGGCAAAGGTGGCAACATGCTAAAGGCAATGGGCGCTACGGAAAAAGCCATGAAAGCAGCCATCAAAGAATTGCGACAGGGCAAGAAAGTTACCGACCCAAGCACAGATAACCAATATAATGCATTGGGTAAATTTGGGATTAACCTGAATGAAAGAGCCGAAACGGGTAAATTAGACCCTATCATCGGTAGAGATGAAGAAATTCGAAGAGTACTGCATATTATTTCTAGGAGAAAGAAAAATAACCCAATCTTGATTGGAGAAGCAGGCGTTGGTAAGACGGCGATTGTAGAAGGAATTGCATGGAGAATTGTCAATCAAGATGTTCCAGAAAGTTTACGAACTAAAAAGATATTCACTTTGGATATTGCTAGCTTGATTGCTGGGGCGAAGTACAAAGGAGAATTCGAAGAACGACTTAAAGCAGTCATCAAAGAAGTGACAGATTCTAATGGAGAAATTATTTTATTTATTGATGAAATACATACGCTGATTGGCGCAGGAGGCGGTGGTGGTGCAATGGATGCTGCTAATATTTTAAAACCTGCTTTGGCTAGAGGAGAACTGCATACCATCGGTGCAACGACCTTGGATGAGTACCAAAAGTACTTTGAAAAAGACAAAGCTTTAGTTAGGCGATTCCAAACCGTTTTGATTGAAGAACCAAGTGTAGTAGATACCATTTCTATTCTTCGAGGCTTGCAAGAACGGTATGAAGTATACCATAAGATTGAAATTTTAGACGAAGCATTAATTGCTGCGGCAGAGTTGTCACATCGGTATATTGCTGACCGACATTTGCCCGATAAGGCGATTGATTTGATTGATGAAGCTGCTGCGAAGTTGCGCTTAGAACTAGATTCTGTACCTGAAGAAATTGATGAGGCAGATAGAAAATTGCGGCAGCTAGAAATTGAGCGAGCTGCGATTAAGCGAGAGAATAGCCCGAAAAAAATGGCAAATATTGTCGAACAAATTGCCAATGCTAGAGAAACATTAGATGGACTGAAAGCCGCATGGAAAAGTGAAAAGGAAATCGTTGATACCGCTCAAAATATCAAAAAGGAAATTGAGGAATTAGAGATACAAGCTGCCAAAGCAGAAAGAGAAAGTGACTATGAGACCGTCGCTAAAATTCGCTACGGTCAGATAAAGGAGATGGAAGTGAAACTGAAAGTAGCAGAGGAGCGATTGGATAATATGTCCGACGAGGCCAGATTTACGAATGAGGAAGTGACGGCTAATGATATCGCAGAAGTAGTGGCAAGAGCAACGGGTATTCCTGTGACCAAAATGGTACAGAGTGAAAAGGAAAAATTATTAAAACTAGAAGACGAAATAGGACAGCGATTAATTGGACAACATGAGGCAGTGAAGGCGGTAGCCGATGCGGTGAGAAGAAGTCGTTCCGGTTTGCAAGATGAAGGTCGGCCGATTGGTTCGTTTATCTTCTTAGGACCAACGGGTGTTGGTAAAACCGAATTAGCGAAGTCGCTAGCAGTGGTGCTGTTTGATGATGAAAAAGCGATTACTCGAATAGATATGTCAGAGTATCAAGAGCGACATTCTGTTTCTCGATTGGTAGGTGCACCTCCCGGATATGTAGGCTATGATGAAGGTGGACAATTAACGGAAGCGGTGCGTAGAAGACCGTATTCCATCATCCTGTTGGATGAAATCGAAAAGGCACACCCTGATACCTTCAACATTCTTTTGCAAGTATTAGATGATGGTCGATTGACAGATAATAGAGGTCGAGTAGCCAACTTTAAAAATACGATTATCATCATGACGTCCAACATGGGGGCAGAGGTGATTTTAGAAAATTTTGAAGACTTGCTGGATGTTGGCGAAGAACATCGACAAGATATTTTGGACACAACGAGAGAAGAGGTTTTTACTTTATTAATGGAAAATCTTCGTCCAGAATTTTTGAATAGAATTGACGAAAAAATCATGTTTTTGCCATTGACCTTGGCAGAAATTAAACAGATTTTAAACTTGTTATTGCGTAAGACTCGAAAGATGTTGAAGCGTCAAGAATTGAGTTTAGAAATCAGTGATAAAGCAATGGACTTCTTAGCAGACTTAGGTTACGACCCACAATTTGGGGCAAGACCAATGAAGCGGGTATTACAAAAAGAAATCGTTGACCATTTATCGAAATTGGTGATTGGTGGAAAATTTGTGGCAGGAGACACGATTTATGTTGATTTAGAAGGGGATAATTTATCTTTTAAAAATAAAAAATCAGGAAAGACGGCAGCTAAAGCGGCGATTACGACTAAGAAGAAACCTGCGAAGTCTAAGGCAGATGTGGCTGCCGCTAAGCGCAAGAAGCAATTGAAAGATTTGGAGAAGGCGACGAAGGAAGTGCAGGAAGCGACTAAGCAGGCTAAGAAGGAGGAGAAAAAGAAGTAAAAATTGATAGGAACGCAGATTGGACTGATTGGACAAGATTTTTTGGATTTTTAAAAATCTGTTTAAATCAGTTTCATCTTGTCTAATCTGCGTTCCTATTTCCTATATTTTGAACCATAATCAAAGCAATAAATCTAAAGAGCGATGAAAACAAAAAGCCTTTTACTTTTATTAATCGGATGTTATTTTTTGATGACGTGTGATGATGGATTTTTAGAAACGGCGATGCCTATAGACTAGGGGAAGAAGAGAAGCTTCTCCTTTTGATAATGGTGATTGTGAGTCAGGTGATGTCTATGCGTTATTAGAAAATATCATTGGAAGGTCTACTAATATTGAATTTCAGAAGAATGATACGTTCTACGTTAATTATTCGTATTATAACATGTATTTAGTCGAATAGCAATTTATTAAATTTTTAAAAATAGAACCAAATGAATATAGGCAAATTATGTATCATTTTTCTTTTTTGTCCAATTTGGATTTTCGGACAATTCAGTGAGGCTATTAGTGTTAATGAATGTAGTATTTGTTCTCCAAGTGTACTTAAAGGCGATTTAGATAATGATGGTAATTTAGATATAGTTGTTTCTTCATTTTATGGAGGTAATAAGCTTGTTTGGTATCGAAATTTAGGAAATGGTGCATTTTCTGAACTCAAAATAGTCTCAAATCAAATTAGTTTTTCAGAATCAGTTTCTCTTTTGGATTTTGATGAAGATGGTAATTTGGATATAATTTCTAAGACTAGTACAGATTTGGCGTGGTATAAAAATAACGGTAATAATTCTTTTTCGAATCGTCAGATAATTATTGCAGAAATAGAGGGGTTAAAGGGTTTCCATTTTTCAGATATTGATGGTGATAATGAAAAGGATTTGATTTATTCATTGATTTTTACGGCTAATAATCGAGCGGATAATAGATTAGCCTGGCGTAAAAATAGTGGGAATCTAAATTTTGGGGAGGAGCAAATTGTTTCTTTTGCTTGTGGTGTTTCTGGTGGTTCAACAGCAGATTTAAACGGAGATGGTTATTTGGATATTGTTGTTGTACAATATTTAGGAATTTGTGAAAGTAAAATTATATGGTATGAAAATGATGGCCTAGGGAATTTTTTTGAGGAGCAAATAATTTCTGATGCTGGAGGTAGTTTTAGAGGATTCGAGATTGAAGATATTGATAATGATGGGTATTTAGATGTTGCTTTAGTAAGAGGAAGTACAATACCTTCGAGAGCTCATTTAGTATGGTACAAGAATGATGGTCTAGGAAATTTTAGTAACCAAAAATTAATTAAGTCTCCTATTACTAATGGAGTTATCTTAAAGTCTGCTGACATAGATGGAGATGGAGACGTAGATTTTGTTTCTAACTCAAGTCAAGAAGATAGAATAGCATGGTATGAAAATGAAAATAATGGAGCTAATTTTAAAGAAAATATTTTGGACCCTCAGAGTGTAGATACTTATGATTTTGAAATAGCTGACTTTAATAATGATAATCAATTAGATTTACTTGTAAGCTCTTTGTCTAATGATAGGTTAATGTTATTTGAAAATAACAATCAAAATTTTCAAGTAAACGTTATTGAGGAAGGAATACAAGCGGAAGGTACAGCCATTTTGACTAGGGATATGGATAAAGATGGTGATTTAGATATTGTCTCAGCTTCAGGTAAAGATGGTCGAATCACTTGGGATGAGAATGATGGGTTTGGAAATTTTAATAATCATCACCTAATTACAACAAGTGCTAAAGGAGCTTATTCTATAAGAAGTGCAGATTTAGACAATAATGGAGACATTGACATACTAGCTGCTTTACTTCATGAAAACAAAATTGTTTGGTATCCTAATGATAATAGCACTTTTTCTGAAGAGATACTAATAAGCACCGATGTACTATGTCCTTGGGATGTTTACGCTGCTGACTTAGATGGTGATAGAGATATGGATATACTTTCTGCATCGAATTGTGATGATAAGTTAGCTTGGTATGAAAATAATGGACAGGGTCAGTTTTCTGCACAAAAGATAATATCACTTGATGAAAATGCACCTAATCAAGTGCTTGCTGTTGATTTAGACGGAGATGGAGATTTAGATATCCTTTCAGGTGGTTTTGTAGGAGATGTACTATTATGGCATGAGAATGACGGAGATGGAAATTTTGCTGCTGCCAATGTTATTTCTTCTAGAAATGATACCAGAGTCAATGCTATTTTCTCGGTTGACATGGATGGAGATGGAGATATGGATGTATTATCGAGTCATCCATTTCGTGATAAGGTTGCTTGGTATAAAAACGATGGGAATGGAAGTTTTTCAGAGCAAATAGTTATTTCAACAGAAGGAAATTTTTTAAGGGATGTATATGCAGCAGATTTAGATTGTGATGGAGATATGGATGTTGTGTCTACTGTTTATAGAGGTTCTCTGTATAGAGAAGGTTTGGTTTGGTATAGAAATGAGGGTTCAGAAAATTTTTCAGACCAAATAATTATTTCTAAGGATTTGTTTCTTATGGAAGCTATTTATGGTGCTGATTTAGATGGAGATAATGACATAGATTTATTGTCTGCTGCCAGAGTAGGAGAGAAAGTGGTATGGCATGAAAATTTGATTGATGCGTCTGAGTGTAAAACAAATATCTTTCAAAATGTGACGAATCTAGTAGCTTTTCCTAATCCAACTAATGGATTTTTAAATTTACAACTTACTGCGATAAATGCTTCTAACCAACCAGTACTAAAACTCTTTGATACTACAGGGAGAGAAGTAGAATCCCATACGATAAATAATCGTAACGTTCAATTACCAATTCTGCATTTAAATAATGGGCTTTATTTTTACAGAATATCTAACCTAGATGGAAAAATAATTGCAAAGGGAAAAGTTGTTAAATATTAAAGATGGTAGTTTAAAGACCATTAGGTAAGCATTAAACCACTATTCATAAACAACATATTCTAATTCAATGGTAAAAACGTCATCCAAGCCCCCTATGGTGGTAGGAAGGACATCTCGTTCAGGGTCGTAACTATAGGCTACGGCTAAAGATCGCCATGTAATCAATTCATCATCACCAATCTCTAACCCGTCTTTATCATAGATGGAAAATGAGTATAAAAACCCGAAAACAAATACCTGATTCGGAACAGTAATAGCAATTTCCTGTTCATTTGAATAGTTTTCGAGTACTTCACTTGTAAAGAAATCTAATTGTCTAAAAGCAGGAGAACCTTGTTGTTCAAGTTTTAAATAAATATCAGGTTTCCCTTCTTCGTTATCGCAATCCAATTCGTCCCAGCAAATTCCACCGAAATCTGTTGGAGGAACATTATTAATCGTAATGCTTTTGATTTTGAATCCTATTAATTCGGTAGGAGTAGTAGCTTCTTTTTGACAGTTGGAGAATAAAAGGCTAAGGAATAAAAGAACAGAGAGTTTAATAATTTTCATTGGTTAAAATTTAAGTGGAGTGATAAAGAATTTATTAAATTTAAAAATAAATAATTTATTTTGCGATGTGTATTTATGAAATTAACACATCCTTAAGACTAAATGATGAAATACACTTTTTATGGAAAAATAAAGTCAATTGTTTATATTGAGGAAGTGGAGGTGGATTTGTATGAATAA
>CAYMSC010000361.1:0-6879 GCA_964392805.1 uncultured Saprospiraceae bacterium | reverse complement strand
CCCCTGTCGCTCCAGTTGCGCCTGCTGGTCCTGCTGGTCCTTGTGCGCCTGTATCACCTGTTGCTCCTGTTGCTCCTGTTGCTCCAGTCGCGCCTTGAGGACCTTGTGCCCCTGTCGCCCCAGTTGCGCCAGTCGCTCCTGTAGCACCAGTTGCACCTTGACAATCTAAGCCATTTAAAAATCCATCTCCATTTATATCTTCTTCAGCATCAAACTGTCCATTGGCATTTAAATCCCAACAGTTTGTTCCTGCTGCTCCAGTTGCTCCTGTTGCGCCTGTCGCTCCTGTCGCGCCTTGAGGACCTTGTGCCCCTGTCGCTCCAGTTGCGCCTGCTGGTCCTGCTGGTCCTTGTGCGCCTGTATCTCCTGTTGCTCCTGTTGCTCCTGTTGCACCTGTCGCACCAGTTGCTCCTGTCGCGCCTTGTGGACCTTGTGCCCCTGTCGCTCCAGTTGCGCCTGTTGCTCCTGTAGCACCTTGACAATCTAAGCCATTTAAAAATCCATCTCCATTTATATCTTCTTCAGCATCAAACTGTCCATTGGCATTTAAATCCCAACAGTTTGTTCCTGCTGCTCCAGTTGCTCCTGTTGCGCCTGTCGCTCCTGTCGCGCCTTGAGGACCTTGTGCCCCTGTCGCTCCATCTGCACCTCTTGCACCAGTTGCTCCTGTTGCACCAGTTGGACCTGTCGCTCCTTGTGCACCTGCCGCTCCGTCAGCACCAGTTGCTCCTGTTGCTCCTGTTGCACCAGTTGCGCCTGCTGGACCTTGTGGTCCCATTTCGCCTGCTGTTCCCTCTGCACCAGTTGCGCCAGTTGCGCCAGTTGCACCAGTTGCGCCTGCTGGACCTTGTGGTCCTTGTGCACCTGCCGCGCCTTCTGCACCAGTTGCTCCTGTTGCACCAGTTGCGCCTGCTGGACCCTGTGGACCTTGTGCGCCTGCTGCCCCATCTGCTCCATCAGCACCAGTTGCGCCAGTTGCGCCAGTTGCACCAGTTGCGCCTGCTGGACCTTGTGGTCCTTGTGCACCTGCTGCTCCGTCAGCACCACTTGCACCAGTTGCGCCAGTTGCGCCAGTTGCACCCGCTGGACCTTGTGGTCCTTGTGCGCCTGCTGCTCCTTCTGCACCAGTTGCTCCAGTTGCACCTGTCGCACCAGTTTCGCCCTGTGGACCTTGTGGACCTTGTGCGCCTGCTGCTCCTTCTGCTCCTGTTCCACCAGTTGCACCAGTTGCTCCTGTAGCACCTGCTGGGCCTTGCGGTCCTTGTGCACCTGCTGGGCCTACTGGACCTGTTTTACCCTCAGGACCTTGTATACCAGTTGCTCCTTGGATACCTTGAGGTCCTTCTGGCCCCGCAATACCTTGGGCACCTTGAGCCCCCATTGGGCCAACAGGTCCAACTTCACCTTCCGTACAAACCCAAATTGGGTCTATTGGTGTTCCTTTATTAACTTGGAGACATTGTAGCGTTATATTATATATAACAGCTCCAGTTAAAGGAGTAGGGATACCATCTCTTTGTACGGAAGTCATCCTAGGAGGAACAAAAGCCTTATCCGTAGCTTCTAGTTCTAATATAGAACCATCATCTATCGTTTCGGGATCTCCTCCTATTTTGACCTGCGCGCTCACGTCTGTCGACATGGAGCACATCAGTGCCGCAGTAAGTAACATGGAAATCCCCAACTTTTTCCCAACGTCATGGACAAAAAGCAACCTGGCGAGAACCAATGTTACAAAGAGTAAAAATCCATAAATCATTAGTGTTCGTTTTAAAAGTTAAAGAAAAATTTAGTCTGCACTAAACAACTACAATTTTGGTTTAGACAAACTTTAAAAAGTTCTAATTCTAAGAATTAGAAACAAGCAATAAACAGAAAATTAGCTAGGACATATTCCTAGTTCAGTTTTTGTCAATTAAAATAAAAAAAAATGAAATGTGTGTGTGTGTGAATTAATTACTCAATTTGGAGGAGAATTTTCGTAAGTGACTTTCGCCCGCGACCTAGAACAAATTTGCATAAGCATAGGTTTTAATAAGTAGTAAGAAAAATTGAGATAAATTGAAATGTAAAAAATGTAAAATTAAGGTAAAAAGCAAAAGAGAAATATTACCACAATTCTTACTTGAGAAGAAATACCAAATAGGGGTACTGCATCGAGACTAGAGCAAGATTAATTTATTTGGTAACATAAATCGATTAATGGGAGGAATTTGGTAAGTAAGTAAATAAAAAACCTACTATTGAGGTAAAATAGGGGTTATTGTGGTTTCAACTTTAAACGCGATTGATACAAAGTAATAAAAAAAAAATGAATAATGAAAGTTTCACTATAACTTTCTAGTCACATTTCCTTCAAAATTTGAAATAAATTTCTAACTACTAAAAAAAACTTGTACTTACTTTACTAAATTTTGATTCAAATTATCATCTCAAAAAGCATTTTTTTTAATTAATTTTCAATCAAATGTTTTCTTTACATACATAAATTATTGATAATTATTTTAATACAAATTACAATAATTTTGTTATATAAATAAAAAACACTTTTATCTCCCAAAAAAGATGTCACATTTTCAAAAAATAAAAAAAATAAATTCTTATTTTTTTTTCTCTAAAAAATAAGAATTTTCAAGAAAAAAATAATTTTATTAAAAATAATTTTACATTTTCAATAAATAATTTTACATTTGCGATCGCAAAAATAAAATCATGTTATGATTTGTATAAGGAGGAGTGGCAGAGCGGTTGAATGCACTGGTCTTGAAAACCAGCATAGGCGAGAGTCTATCGGGGGTTCGAATCCCTCCTCCTCCGCTAAGGTTCAATGAATATTCATTGAACCTTTTTTTATGAAAAAAAGCCAAATTCACTATATAATCGGCAAAGAAAGGCCATTTCTTTAATTTGCTTTTCCCCAAAAAGAATTCTCTGATAAATTCCTTTGAAAAAATTGAAGTAAACGATAAAACAGTCGTTTTGATTTTATTTTTTCTTTCCTTTCGGTTGGAAAAGAGATAATCTAAAATCAAATCAAAAACAAGTATTTTATCATTATTTATAGTTTTAAGCCATTGGAAACTCGCTAAATATAATATAATCACTTATATGACAATACGAAATGTTGTCACAATATGAACACCATCCATTAATATAAATGGGTCTCTGAAAAATCCGTAAAATAGTAGATTCGATTCCATTTTTTTCTTTCTTTTCAATCGAAAAAATCTTGAAATCAAACCGATTATGGGATTAGTAAGAGAATGATATAAATTTTCTAATGGATTTGTCAGAGAACGAATTTTGATTTTCTGTCAGCGGTCAACGTCAGAAAAAAGTCTAATGAGTCAAAAAAAAAATGATACCCCTTTCTTAAATTTTGGTGGTGAAGGTAAAGTTATTCATTTCGCTCATGCGAATGCTTATCCCCCTGGTTCTTATCGACAATTATTAGCTCCTTTTGTAAGTAAATACCGTGTTTTAGGTATGTACCAGCGTCCAATGTGGGTAAATAGTGATCCTGCGATTTTCAGACATTGGCATCAATTAGCTGATGATTTGATAGCCTTTATAACACAACAAAATATAAAACAAGTCATTGGTGCCGGTCATTCTATGGGAGGAGTTGCAACTATTATTGCTGCTGTTAAGCGTCCTGATTTGTTTTCAAAACTAATTTTAATAGACCCTGTTATTATTGAAAGGAAGTATGCTATCATGACTTCTATGTTACCTTTCTTTTTGAGAAAAAAAATCGTTCCTATTGCCAAAATATCTGCTAAACGTCGAGATTTATGGCAAGACCAACAAACTGTCTTTGATTCATTTAGAAAAAAAAGGGTATTTAAACAATTCTCTGATAGTGTGCTTTGGGATTTTGTAAAATCGGGTACTAAACCAAATGGTTTAGGACAAGTCACATTAACTTATCCTAAAGCTTGGGAAACCCAAATCTATCTTACAGCGCCCTATGTTTTAAATAAACTCTTTAAGCTTAAAATACCGATTATTGCTATCAAAGGGGAGCATTCTAATGTAATTACTCCACAAGTATGGGCTTCGTGGCAAACTGCCCAGCCACATAATCACTTTTTGGAATTACCAAATTCTGGTCATTTAGTCCCGATGGAATATCCTAAAGTAGTCGCCAATTTCATATTGAAACATTTGTGAGTGGAATGATGAGAGGTGTGGGATAAATCTTTAACTCATGGCATTGTTTATCGTATAGTTTTTTTTGGATTGGTGAATTAATGGAGATGAGTTCAATAATGTAGTTACAAAAAGCCCATTTAAAATATTTCAAATGGGCTTTTTATATGAATTAGATAGCAGAATGATATTTAGAAATTATAGGTAAATGCTGCTCGAAAATCTAAAGGCACATTTGTAGATGTCCCATCATCAAGTAGATTCCATAGTATAGAAATTTCATATCCAATTTGCCCTCCACTTGTATAACCACCTCCAGCGAAAAAATTATTTCTAGAAACTCGAGGAAGATTTGGTTCACTAAAACTTTCTACTTGATATTCTGCATGGATAAAAAACTGTTGAAGGATTTTATACCGGGAAAAGACGCCTATTCCGTAATTAAAGAAGTTGAATTTTTCCACATTATTTGAAAAATCTCTAAGTCTAACATTGGTATAAGAGAATTCAGCTCTTGGACCTATAGAGAATTCAGGGGTGATTTTATAACCGACCATAGGAGAAATTGAAAAATCAAACCGGTTTCCACTAAAATTTAACCCAATTCCTCCGCCATACCAAAAACGAAAACTTCCTACTCCACTTTCATCAAAGTAATCTTCTGTTTGGTTGTCTTTTTTTCGGTCATTACCTCTTCTTTGTGCTTCTGCATCGAAAGAAAAGCTCAATAATAAAATAAAAATAATGGTAGAAAGCTGTACTATTTTTTGAAGCCTTTCTATTCTGATTGTTTGTATTTGCATAATACTACTAATTTAAAATATTTAATATTCTTTAGATTAACTAACTTATGTTGCTAAGAAATAATTTCTTAGGAACTAACTTAAAGCATTTTTTCGTCGGCTCTTAGTCACCATTTATTACCTAAAATCAATTTTATCCTTGAAAAATTTCAATTTGTGGGTAAAATGTCGCCCAAGAAAACCAATACGCTATATTAGACTCCAAATTTTCTAATGGTAACTGATTATTTTCCAAACCTTGTCCAAAAAGAGACCATTCGTTTCCTAATTCGTCTATAATTAAAACTTCTACCCCATTATCTAAGATGTCTAAATTTCGTCTTTGCCCCGTTTCGTCCTTGGCATTATAAGCTACCAAAAAATTGGCAGTTGGATTTCCAATCACAATTATTGGTTCTCCATTAATCTCATCTTCTATGATTGAAAAGACATCTGCTTCAAAACTTTCAAACCTATATCCTTTGGCAATATCTGCTACGATTACCCCTAACATTTTTTCTTTTAAGGGGAAAACATTATTTAAGGAATCTATATCAAGTGGTAAATCAAAGAAAATTTTAGTGGCATCCATTTGATAGTCTCCGTAGGGATAGTCTCCATAGGGCCGATTAAAACTAGTATTTTGATTTAAAACGTCTGAATCAGGAAATAACTGTCTCCATTTAGCCCAATTCATCTCCAATACATTAAAACTATTAAGCGGTGTTTCAGTCATACCTCCTCTAATGCCCTTTCTCAACATTTGAGACCAATCGGTTTGGGTTTCCTGATCATTAAAAATCGTATTGGAATTGAATAATAAACCCGTAACGCTAAATTCTGATAGCTGCCCATTTATATTTCTAGTTAAACCAATACTACTTCCAGACAAGGAAGAATGTGTTATCGCTATTGCTAGGCTGTCTATCTCGTCATTTACAACCTCATGCCAATCCATTATGTCTAATGGATAAGCTTTGATAATTTCTCCTACTTGAATACCGATGATGATACTTTCATCAGTAAGAAAAGTTGTTTGACTAGCTTTTGTAAATTGCGGATTATTTATGGCAGGTATGTCTCCATTCCCTTGTCCTTCAAATATTTGATTAACGGGAACGGCCCATTCGCCTTCTAATCTACCATTGGTACAGGCCAAGGTGAATAGAATAAATCCCCCCGTTAAATACCCTAAAAAGGATTTTATATTAGCTGCTAATGGTTTCAAATAATCAATTTTTAAAGCAAAGTATATTGATTTTTTTAACTTTACAAGGTTTAAAATGTTTATTATGAGACAAGTATACTTCCCCTTCAAAAATTATTGAGGTACAAAATAAGGGAAATCGAAAAAATAGCCTGTAAATTTGTTGAGAGATAAAATTAGTTTGGAAGAAATAATGATTGTTTCCCAACAGATTTTATTTCCCAACGGATAATTGATTTAATTATTTCGTTACTACTAATGCTTATTGCGTAGGTTATTTTTGCAAAATTTCTAATCTAAAAATAAAACTTCATTATGAGTACTAAATATCAGCCTATCAATTGCCATTTTTATGATGAATTGGAACTATTAGCCATTCGCCAAAAAAACTGCCTTATTCAATATCAAAATGAAGTAGAAAAGGTAGTCGAAAAAATGGATGTTATTGTAGATTTTAAAATTATTGATAAAGCAGAATTTATGCTTTTAAAAAGTGGTAAAAAAATTCGATTAGATAAAATAATTAGTGTAGATGGTAAGGTTTTAAAGGGGTTTTGTTAAGCCACTATTTTTCTTTTCTGCTAATTTCTTTTTGCCCTTGTTATTTTGTGAGATTATTATAGTTTTGTGCGGGCGAAATTGGGATTTGTTCCCTTAAAATAGTGCCGTAGGTACTAAGCATAGGTAGAAAAAAGGGATATTATTGATGTTTTGCCGTGCCGTAGGTACGTAACATGA
>CAYMSC010000360.1:0-6902 GCA_964392805.1 uncultured Saprospiraceae bacterium | reverse complement strand
AGCACAGAAGCATTAAGCAAAAGGCTATCGACTCAAAAAACATTTGGCTTGCTCATGTTAAGCGCAAGTCTTGCTATTTTAGTTTTACTTTGGGATAAAACTAGGAAAACAGGGGAATTTAATTATATGGAATTGATTATTCCTTTATGTTGTTTCGCGAGTTTACCCTTTTTATGGAAAGAACTAAAAGTCATCAAAGCGGAAATAGAATCGAGAAAATAATCATAACTTAGGCATTCCTGCGGGAGCCACAATCTCTACTATAAAACAACTAAACCAATGATAGAAACCGAACCAATAAAAACGGAACTCGAAATTATCCAGGAAAAAATGGAATCCTTAGTAGCGAGAAATAAAATGTATATCACGATTGCTGTTATATTTCTAGGAACCTATTTTTTGAATCCTTCTATAGGCATTCAAATGTTAATCCTACCAATTTCTTTATTTTTATTTTCTGTGATTAATTATTATGAGATTCAAAAACATAGAAAAGAGTTGAAATCTAAAGCCATTAAAAAATAACTCCATCGAAGAGATAATTGATGATTGTAAAATCTCTAAGATTTATTAAATCTAAATGCGTTTATTTTTAATAGATGGTCAGATAAATAAGTGATAATTATCCTCCGATAAAATCGGAGTAAACTGTGGGAAGCTAATCCGTTGGGAGTATTTTTTTGCCCAACGGATTAGTTTTTCAACGGATTCTTACATACATTAAGTTGAAAGACAGAAATAATTTAAGCAAATAATTTTAATCAAATTTGACCTAATTTGCTGTTTGTCAACGTTTTGATACGTCTGACTTCTGACAGATTTATCGGTCTTAAATCTGACCTCTCACTTATTAAAATAAATAATATCAATTTTCAATCTGACGCCCTAAACACCTATTTTTCGCCCTAAAATGACAAGCATAAGCCCTACAAATCCAATAAGTAGAAATGTAGTCCATGGCTTTTCTTCCGATAAATAATCCAAAGAATCGGTATTGCCAAATTGCACAAATGCTCCCCAATAAAAAGGGTGTGCATGTGCTTTATCGGCTGTTTGAAGGTATTTCAACTTAGCATTCCTAAGTGCTTCATCCTTTGTTTGCCCTTTTTTTAAATATTTATAAAATTGAATCATAATATCTGAGGTAGCACAATCATCTACCGACCAAAGACTTGTAATAACACTTGGAACGCCAGCTTGTATAAATCCCTTTGCTATACTCATAACCCCCTCACCTTTTTCCAATTTCCCACTACCTGTATTGCAAGCACTTAAAACGGCTAAGTCCGCATTTAATGCTAGGTTATTTAAATCGTAATAGGTTAGATAATCATCTGCAAAGTAGATTTTACTAAGCATAGGATCCTGCTCATTGATACAAGCATGCGTTGCTAAATGTAAGATTTGCCCATTGGCAGCTTCTTTACTGAATTTATCTTTTGTGGCATTAATGCCAATTATTGATTGACTACCATTAATTTGAGTAGCAATACTTTCTAGTTCTTTTTGAGCACAATTTAAACTATATAATTCATCGTCAATACAGTTTCGGGTTTGTGCAATCATTGATTGCCCAAAAGAAGGAGCGAAACCTACAAAAGGTTGAGTACCTTGATGCTGTTTAGTGTTTTTTGTACGCTCATATAAATTGGCGGAATAATGGTAGTTGATGGCTATTTTTTTTAACAAATAAGGTAAATTTGCATATAGGACTTCATCCTTAGCTTCGGTCGAAGTCAACAAAAGTTCAAAAGGCAAATAATTTAATTGGTCATCAGGAATAATGAGGAGCTTATTGGTCTTTGTATCAAGAACAGGTGCGATTAATTGCAGGTATAATTGATGGGCAGTTTCTGCAAAAGAAGAAAAATTAGCTTGTTGGTTTTGAAGAGTTGGACCATTTTTAACTAAATCTAGCAGCAGATTGATAGCCCTATTTAGCTCCTCTGTCAAAGGGTATTTTTGAATCGCTACTTTTTCTTTGGTAATAGAAAAAATAATAAGATTTTCTTCTCCTATAAAATACTCAATCATTTGTTCTTGAGCGGTTAAGTTTTTTTGAATTTTAGATAAGGTAGGTGTGGAGTAATCGTATTTTAGTTGGTAGTATTTAGGGTAGTTTTTTTCTAAATTTTCTATTAATTTTTGATACCTATTTTCTAAATCAAATAATTGGTCTTTGTATTGCTTTATTTTTTCTTCATTTTGTTCTATTTTAGATTGTTCTATAGCAAGTTGTTTTTGGTAGAAATTTATGTTGAGCGTTTTTTTCTTTTCCTTTATTATTAGAGAATCAGGAACTCCACCATAACCTTTTGCTAAATTCTCCCTCAATGATTCTAAGAGTACTATTGACTTGTTTCCTTCTGCAAAGGTGAAAGCAATTGCTTGATATTTAGGCTCTTCGGTTTTATTATAAAGCATTAAAGCAATAAGAATTGCTTCCTCATAAGCAGATAATATATTTTTTGCCAGCGTTTCTTCTGATCCAATTAAATCATAATTTTGTCTTATTTGGGCAATAAATTGACCATATAAAATATAAGTATCTAAAGCAGCCTTCAGATAATCAATATCGTTATTCTGTTCATATTGTTGAAATAGAAGGCTAGCCTTCTGTTGAATAATAAATTGATAATTGTCTTTCTTTATTGGAATATCCTCTATAACTGGATTTTGTAAAATAGAGGTATTGTTAAAATTTGAAGTGATTTGAATTAAAGCATCCTGATATAATTGCAATGCTATTGAAAAATGCTTACAATTTGCTTGTATTTCAGCCAATTCAATAATTTCCCTTGCTATTCTATTATGTTTTTTGAAATGTTTATAATGTCGATAGGTAAGTCTCCTAGCAATTTCAGCATTTTTTATAGCTTTTTCGCAATCTTTTTCCTGATTGGCTATTTGAGCTAATAACTTGAATTTTTGATTAAATTCAAAGGAATCTCTTTCTGAATGATGTATTTTATTCAAATACAATTTGGCCTTTTTATAATTACGTAACTGTAAATAATTTTTCACCAATAAATATTGAACATTCTCTGTATAATAATTTGACTTGTCCCACAAATTATTAGCTAAAAGTATCTTTTTTGATTTTTCTAAAGTAGCTATAGAAGTATCATAATTATTTAAATGGAAATGAGAAAATGCAATATTTACTATAAAATTTACTAAATTAATGTCATTTTCTGATAGCGTCTGACTTTGCAATTCATAAGATTGTTCAAAAAAATCTAAAGATCGTTGATATTGTCCTTGTTCAAAGTAACAGCCAGCCAAATTATTTAAAGCAGAACCATGTTGAGAATCTAAATTTAAATTTTTACATTTATCCACTAAATGAGTAAAAATAGCAATCGCTTTAGTATAATCCTCTTTTATTATTAAGTTTAAACCTACCATTTCAAGTGCATTTAAAAAACTCTGATTGTCTTCCGACAGGTGTATTTGAGCTATTTCATACCCTTTTTGGAGGTTTTTTTCAAAGTCACTAATATTTCTTTTAATGTAATAAGCCTGAGATATAGCAACATAGGAAGAAACTAGTTTCTCCCAATCTTCTCCTTCTTTAAAAAAAGGGATTGCCAACTCTAAATAATAAATGCTACTATCTGGATTAGTTCGCTGAAACTTATTAGCTTTTTCAAAATAATTGAGACCTATAGGGTTTACTGATGATGTGTTAGAAGGAAGGTGCTCTTGAGCTAACAATAAGAAATTAAAAAATAGCAGGCCTCCAATAAGATATACTCTCATAGTAAAAATGTTTGTTCAATTTAAAAGGTCAATAGTCCGTACAATTTTTAGTTTATGTTAGTGAGGTCTAACAGTGTTCGTCGAAAAAAAGTGATCGGTGTTGTTGTTTTGAGGTGTTAAAAATAAACAATTCATACGTACCATAGTGACAAAGATAATCAAGATAATTAGAACAAATTATAGTAAGGGAACAGGTGAAATATAACCTACCCATTCTGCGGCTTTAGGCATCCCGTCCGTGAACGGTTCACAAACAGTGTTTGCTCATCCTTCTGCGTCGTTACGAAAATACTCATTACCCGTTGGGGTAGCAGCCCCTCTGCTTTACGGTTCACGAGCTTACACTCGTTCATGTTTTTCGTGCCTAGCATAAGAACAAATTAAAACCACATCTTTGGGTATCTTATTTATTACTTGCTCCCTAAAGAATAGAATAAGGTATTTGGATTCATAATGATTTAGGTGGGATGTGATACAAATTAGTGAAAAAAACAGGAAACTTTGTTTTTAGAAAGAAAAACTTAAGATAGATAAAGAGGAATATTTACTTTGCCCTTAAAAAAGAAAAGAATCTTATTTTTATTCCACTAAAATGTATCCTATTCATTTGGTTCTAGGAAAAAATTAGTTACCTGTATTAGTACCATAAAATCAAATTTGGTAATAGGAATAATTATTATTTGTGTAATTATTTTTTTGGAGGGCAATAAATACAGCAGATTTATTGATGATTTTATCTGAATATAAAAGTAGTTAGGGATTTAGCAAAAAATAACCTACGCAGTCTTATTAGGAGGATTGGAACACGGATGCAACGGATAGAACGGTTTCTTTACTTGATTTGCTCTAGGTCGTGTTCTTTTTTGCGTAGGTTATTTTTTTCGTTTTCCCTTAACACTTTTAAAAAGCTAAATAATAGCTAGGTTAAGGGATTTAACGATAGATAGTGTGATAGTAGCGTTTTGAAGATTTATGGAATAGAAGAATGGTAAGTAGGTAAACAGGATTAACAAAAAGTACGAAAGAAATGGCAGCGGTAACAAAGTCGATTTGTCCGAGAACCAATATATAAAATGTCATCTTCATCCGTTGCTAAAAAATTAGCAACGGATGAGAATCAACAACAGATAATTATCAATTGAATACTTCTTCAAGGATTATTCCTTCTTCTTGAATTTGGTTATCAATGATTTCTTCCATAAACCCAATTAAATCTTCATATGTATAATCGGTAGATGGATATTTATAACCATTGATTAACAATAGGGGGGTGAAATTTATGCCGTTATCTAAACACCAATTCCATTGATTCTCTAGAACAGATTGAAAATTAAAGGTGGGTTCATATTGCCATTTTTTCTCCCATTTATCCGTTGTAGCATCCGCACTATATATATCATTAAGTGCTTCCCTAAGTACCTCCTCGCTTGAATGCTGATAAATAGCTAATAGTTTATTTGTAATTTGGAACGCCGGGTGATTTCTCTGTTGAGGATTGACAGAAAACCTAATGGTAACTTTAATATTATCAGCATATCTTTCTAGCAATGATTCTATTAGGTGATGGACATCTTTACAGTAATAACAAAGTGGATTGGTGACAACTAGAATATCTACCGTATTGGCATCTTTATTACTATTGCCAAATATAATTTCATTCGTATTTTTTAATTGGGTATCATAAGGTACTGACTCTTTCAACACCGCATTAAAAAGCTTAAAATTTCTTTTAAATTTAAAATAATCCATTTGAGTTTGCTCTAATTCTTTCTTCGTATGAAGTAATCTTGAAATAGGTAACCAAATGGTAGCGATTAATAAAAGAATAAAGGCTGGTATATAGGCATTTGAAAAATCTAGCAAAGTAGTGTCTAGCACAGGGAGTGCAATTAAACTTAGTATCAGTTGACCCAACAAAATCAAGAGTATACCACAGCATAATAAACACCATTTTTTTTGTATAACTCCTTGTAGATAAACAGAATAAATCATAAAAGGGATAGACAAAACGGCTAATAAGCCAAAACTATAAAAAGGGGATTGATTGGTAAGCTGATAAATAAAGGATAGAAGAATGGTACTAGTAAAAAAGATGACGCATAAATCACTAAACAAGATATTGCCTAAAAAAGTATTTTGTTTATCGTCCCCTCCTCCTTTACATCCCATTTTATCATTTTCTACACATATTTTATCCAATAAAGTAGACGCTACTCCTTGTTCTTGTTGAATAATTAAGGTACTAAAAATTCCACCTGCAAGAGATAACAAAAGATAGATGGTTGCAGATAAAGGAGGTGAAAAGAAAAACCAAGTAAAAAGTCCCACCGCAAAAAGCAAAATACCAAGCATTTGATATAAAAGGATATGGGAAATTTTACTTTTAACAGAAAAGTCTAGCTGTTCTACAAAAATGCCAAAACCACTCCATTTATTTAAAAATTCGGAATTGCTTAATACAACATTTTCATCCCCATAATCTAGCTTTACTGTTGTTCCCTTTTTTTGGGCAATAGCGATACTATCTCCTTCCATTTGTGCTAAGAATAATTCAGGTGTTGACTGTAAGGTATCCAAATTAACGGGTAACTTTAAAGCAACACTATCCGCTCCTAAATAATCTAATAAATCGGTAACTGCTATTAGATTAGGAAAATAGGGATGAGAAAACAATTGAAATTTTAATTCTTCTTTATTCAAAGAAAAATTTTTCCTTTGCAAAAAAGTACTAATCAAGTTAAACATATTATTTTCCATTTCCATAATCAAATTGTTTTGAATTTAAGATAAGGCAGTAATCAGATAGGATTACATTAGGCTTTTATAACGAGTTAAAAATAAATGCAACAAGTTATCGGCATTTAGCAATATTGATAAATTTTAAGTTCAAGACCAAGTGTTTAATATTCCTGCTATAGGAGACTTAAAACTTGACTTAAAGTTTTACTTAGTTGCTAGTAGGTTATTAGAAGTTATTATTCAAGCATAATCGACTTATCAAGGCATTTAATAACTCCTAATAACCTTCAATAGTTTTAATTAATTAATAATATTAATTAAAAATGAGCTATACATGATGGATGAGGTTGGCAAGGCTTGCGACGAGAACAACTTTCCCCAGTAGGTCCTCCACCATTAGC
>CAYMSC010000359.1:0-6922 GCA_964392805.1 uncultured Saprospiraceae bacterium | reverse complement strand
ATTTAACTAATCGTCCGACGAGAATCTCCATTTATTTTTATCGCGTTCCTTAGTGGTCTTTCAAGTTAATAATGTCGGGTGAAATGTCGCTCGTAACCGCCAATTTTAATTGGCTGGTTCAACTATAAATAGAATCAGCCAAATGAATTTGGCGATTACGAACAACCCGACATTATTAACTGGATTAACCACTAAGCTACTTTCTTAAATTTTTTTAAACACACTCTTCGCTGCCCAATAACCATTCATTCCATGCACTCCCCCACCAGGAGGGGTAGCCGCAGAACACATAAAAATTTTAGGATTAGGCGTAGAATAAGGGTCAAAACGAGCAACAGGTCGAGTAAACAATTGCGTTATATCAGCAGCCCCCCCCGTTACAGCACCACCAACATAATTAAGATTGTATTGATGAAAGGCTTTGGTGTTCATACTGCTTTTCGCTAAAATAATGTCCTTAAATCCTGGCGCAAATCGCTCAATTTGATTTTCAATTTCGCGGGACATATCTCGCTCTGAACCAAAGGGTACATGACAATAAGCCCAGCAGGTATGTTGCCCTTTCGGACTTCTTGTGTCATCAAATTGACTTTGCTGAGTTAGTAGCACATAAGGACTATCACAATATTGACCATTCCAAGCCGCTTTTTCACTAGCCGCTATTTCTTCAATTGTCCCCCCCAAATGAACCGTAGAAGCGTCCAAACAGCGTTTATCTTTCCATGGTATAGGTGCAGACAAGGCATAATCAATTTTGAAAGTTCCCATTCCGTAATTGTATTTTCGCAATCGTTTAATGTAGTTTCGGGGTAATTCAGCTTCCGCAATTTTAGCCACTTGTAAGGGGTCTGTATCAAATAAATACGCCTTTGCCCTTGGTAATTCTGCAAAATGGGAAATTCGTTTAGAAAATTGAATTTCACCACCTGCGTCTTGAAAACATTTCAATAAAGCATCCGCTATGGATTGAGAACCACCTTTTGCGATGGGCCAATTTATTGCATGTCCACAAGCCAAAAAGACCAATCCTAAAGCTGCCGTAAACATTTTTTCTAAAGGTAAAACGCTATGTCCTGCGCAACCTGCAAACAGCGCTTTAGCCCGTTTTCCTTTAAAAAATAATTTTGAAGCAAAGGTCGCAGACAAAGCTGCTTTCATCCCAAATTTAGCTAGAAAGAAAGGGTGACTTGGTATACCTAACGGTTTTAAACTATCTGCTAATAACCAATCAACATGATTGGCTATTGGTTGCATTAACCGTTTGTACCCTTTTTCATCTACACCTACATTAACCGCCGTTTCTTCTACCGATTTAGATAAAATAACTGCAGGTTCTCCATCCAATGGATGTGCTACCGACACGATTGGATGAATCCACTCTAAGCCATATTTTGCTAAATTTAGTTGCTGGAGATAAGGAGATAATTCGCCCATTGGATGTACCGCAGAACAAACATCATGGTGAAAGTCAGGTAAAGTCAATTCCGCTGTACGAGTACCTCCACCAACCGTTTGGGCTGCCTCAAGCATTAAAACTTTCAAGCCTTTCTGAGCTAAAAAAATACCTGCACTCAATCCATTCGGTCCAGAACCAATAATAACTATATCGTACATAAGCTAATCTTGAATGATGAATTTTGAATGGGGTTTCAGAGTCATTTAATAAATTCAGTTCATTATTTAAATAACAAAACAGCGTTTTATTATAACTCAAATCTTAAAAAATAGCACTAAGCCAGATTCAAAATTCATCATTCAAAATTATTATTTAGTCAAAATTATTATTTAGTAGGCCAAGGCATTTTCTTCTTTAAATCTTTAACGAAGGCATACCCTTCTTCCATTAAACCATCTTTTGCATCATGAATTCTCCAATGCAATCGACCATTATGTAATTGTGGGGATTCTACCATGATAACTCTCAATTCGCCATTTTTAAAATTACATCGTTTTTGAACAGAGGCTAATAATTGTTCTTGATGTAAATGCCCATCTCCAAAATTCCAACCAAGGACTTCTCCTGCAATATTCTCCCCATCAAACCAATAATAGTCGTCCATATTATCTACTGTTTTTGGGAGTATATCCTGTAATGCACGCCCAGGTAGGTGCATCATACGGAAAGCAATCATACGAGAGAAAACAGCATTGGTCGTTTTTTCATCGTAGAACAAATGTAGTTGTTCACGCATATCAGCGGAAGTTTTCCTAATGTTTGGTTCTAGTTTGCTCATTTTAGTCCCTTTTTTAAATAACCAAACAGAATAAGGCCAAGTGCCTGCATAATACCGCATCGATAACAAAAAGGAAATGTATTTAGGAAAGAAATTACCCATTATGGTAAAGACTAAAAACCACATAACAAATAGGGCAATAATCGCTATGCTTGTTACATCTGTTGGCAAAAATTCTGGATTAAATCCGAATAAAACCCAACCACCATAGACCATAATTACATTCCATTCCATGGGAACGCCCATCGGGAAATTCATGAAAATAAAGAAGTGAAAAGCGGTCATGCCAATCAAACAATAAAACATTACTTCTTGCGACCAACCCAAGAAGGTCCCTGTCATTAGTAAAATAGGTAAGGCAAACTCGACTACTGTACCAAAATGAGCAATATAAATAGCCGTATTACTCATTCTTAAATCTTCTGGATAACTTTTGAACATCAATTTTTTCAACCATTTGAAATTCAAAAATGGACTATTTGAAATCATCACCGCTACTACAGAGGTGAAGGTTGGTGTTAGTTTTGAAAATGCTGCCCAAAACCAAACGGAAAACCAAACGATTTTTAGTGCTCCGCCTGTATCGGCAGGAAATAGGTAAACAAATAAGGCTGGATACCAAACATCTGCTCTTGCTGCCAAGAAAATTTGGGTATCTAAGAGTCCTAAAATGGGTAATAGAATAATGATTGGTAAAACGACTTCTGGCGTAATAGCAGGAGCAATACAAGCCATTACCAAAAAATACAGTAATCCAACATAAAGCAAAATATCGAGGACATTTCGTTTATCGCCTAATGCTCCAAATAGTGGTGACTTGACAGTTCCTGGTATTAGCCAATAAGTAATTCCGCCCAAAACTGGGTTATACCGCCCCGTCAAAGGACCACTTGCACCACCGAAACCAAAGACTTCTATCAACATGGTCCAAGCCAAAAATTTTCCAAGTGCTTCTAAACTAATCCACCATTTTCCAATGGTATCTGTCCCTCCTAGCTCCGTAGAATAGGAACAGAAAAAAGTCCACATCCATATATAAAAAGCTATTTTTAAAGTATAAAAAAGTACAGCGAATCGAGGTGCTCCAAAACCTTGCATTGCCCATGCTTGACAAATTTTTTTTGCTCTTTCTGGAAAAGGTAATTTTTGCCACTCCTCAAAATCGTAAGGAAGGTCAACGGGTTTCATCAAAAAATCTTTCATTGACTTATTTTTTTTGTAAAAAGTTGTTTTAGTTCCTAATCAATGAATTTCTGCGTTTTTTTGGCAGAAAATTTTGAATGATGAATTTTGAATATGGGTTTGGTGCTATTTCCAATATTTTAGTTTAAAAATTATAAGGAATTAATTGACTTTTACACTTTAAATAGCATCGGACACCCATTCATTCAACATTATGATTATGGTACTGGCTTCGCCAGGTTAGGGAGTTGGAAAATATAACCTACCCATTCTACGGCTTTATTTTATCCTTCTGCGTCGTTACGAAAATACTCATTATCCGTGGGGGTAACTCCGTTTTTCGCGCCTAGCATAAGAATAAACTAAAACCACATTTTTGGGTACCTTATTTATTTCCAACTCCCTTATCAAAATTTAATTCTCAATATAGACAATGACTTAAGACTTTCCTTCTTTTTAAATCCATAATAAACTCAACGTTATGAAAAAAAGGTTGAACGTTACTTTTAGAATTAAAAAAAGTTCATAACTTGCTTAAAATATAGATTATTGAATGCACCAAATAGAGCTTTTGCAATCCAAAAATTACATTAATTTGTACTATTATGAGGAAGGTTTTCTACATATAGATTGGCAAGGCTATCTCAATGTGGAGCAAGTAAAAGAAGGGTGTGAGTTAATTATTGAGGCGATTCAAACAAAACAATGTTTTCGGGCGGTAAATGATAATAGAAAAGTCAAAGGTTCTTGGACACAAGCAATGAAATGGTTGGAACAAGATTTTATGCCTCGAGTGGTTCAACTTAACATTCAGAAAATTGCATTTTTATATTCTCCTTATCAATCTGCAAGATATTCTGTAGATAGACTTTTGGAAGTAAACGACCAATATGAGGCGCAAACTTTTGAGGAATTTAACGAGGCCACTAATTGGTTAATTGGAAATACAGTAGTCGAAAAATTAGATAGCCCTTCTATCCTGATTAAAACCTTAGATGGATTCACTAATTTTCAATTAGCCGAAATTTATTTCATTTCTCGGCATAATGGACAAACCTTAATTCAAACAAAAGACCAACAATTTTTTACAAAAAAAACACTTTCTAGTATTTTAGATATTTTACCTCAACCTAATTTTTTTAGAATACATAAAAGCCACATTATCAATATTTACAAAATTAGAAGTTTGAAATATCACGAAGGAGGGTACTACCATTTATTTTTAACTGATTTTGGGAATATCTATTTGACGGTTAGTAAACAGAAGGTAAAAGATTTGAAGTTGTTATTGCGATAATAAATAATGGTTTGATTGTTGGCTGTCAACGTTTTTTAGGTAACCATCAAACAATCATAAACATTTAACCATTTTTTTAGTCCAAGTTCCAACGCGTTGCCTGTTCATAAGCGTAGGCAATCTGTAAAGTTGCAAAATCTTTGTGACGAAGACCTATAATTTGTAAGCCCATTGGTAAGCCCTTAAAACCAAATCCAACTGGCACATTTATGACAGGGCAACCAGACAAGGTACCTGGAATAACGACTTCCATCCAGCGATGATAGGTATCTGTAATAGATGATTTAGGCTGGAAGGATGTCAGTTATCATGGCAACGAAATCAAAACGCCAACAATAGATAGACTAACAAAAGAGGGCGTCGAATTAAATCGCTTTTATGTATATCCGACTTGTTCTCCTACTCGAAGTGCTTTAATGACTGAGACGTAAGTAATTTACAGATTTTAAAACAATCAATGGCATTGTTGCCCCCTTTAATCAATACATTACCCGTGGAACACCTGAGAAGGGGTGCCTAAATTTCATGAAAATCGGTATCACTGGGTTTAGTTTGGAGGGGAACGAGTTGAGTGGAATTAGAAACAACCCTAATTTACATTACAATTATAAATTCGAAAAATGTCAAAATTTGATAAATATCTTTCTAGAAAGAATGCGGAAATGCCAAAGGCTCATTTAGCTATTTTAGAAAAAGGAAAAGAAATGCCTAGGGCTTCAGCCCTACAAAGAGCCGACATCAATCAATTGTTTGATTCAGGTTATTTAGCAGGAGAAAATGGGTATTGCAGAATGGAAAATGGAAGTATGCACACAGCGGTTTTGACCAAAATGCCAAATGTCACGCTGGATATGATTAACTGGTGGTTTTGGTGGCATGCTGCCGAAGGCATACGCTATCAAATTTGGTATCCTGAGATGCACTTTGATATTGAGTCAGATTTTGGCGGTCATTATGAGGACGAGTCTAAATCCTATCAAGAACGCTTGCATTTAAGTTCCCATTTGGTGACCGAAGATGTAGGACTGGGGGAGGAAAAAATATTAATAAATTTTATGCATCCGAAGGATTTTGGTTATGATGTCAATAAATTAAACGATAAAGAAACAATTATTATTTGTGCTAAAGTTGGTTCACCAGAAAAAGGAATTTGGCATACGAATATGTGCCATTTTGTTAGAGTTCTACCTAGTGGTGGTATAGAAATGAGAAGTAGATTTTGGATGGGCCATCATATTGAAAAAATGAGTGGATTTGGAAAAGGTATTGTCAAGGCTCTAATGAATAATTCCTTTGTCAAAAGAAGTTTACTTCCTACAAAAGCAGGAAGTAGTATGTTCCATCATTGCTCGCAGGAGTATCATAATATGGCGGAATTTTTACCAGGACTTTATACCGAAATGGGAGGATAAATTAAACAAAACGAAAAATTATGAATAAATTTTTGAAAATAATCTTAGCTATTATTTTAGCCTTTCTAGCGATGATGTGGTATTTTTATAACCACCCTAAAATATTTTTTGCTTTTGAGTAAAAAATACTGTATCGAATCGCCCTAAAATTAGGGGAAGTTCTTTGAAAATTTGGAAAAATGGAAGTCAAACTCTATATCTTCTTCTAAGAAGTAATCAATGAGTTCTAGAGCATAGAAAAATATAGAGCAGACAATTCTATCAGGTTGAAGTCGATGCAAATACTTTCTAATTTCGTGGTATTCATAATTTGTCGCCAACTTTATCAGTAGGGTAAAAGCAAAAGCGGCGACCATAATTAAATTAGAAATAGCTGCTGCCGATGTGAGTCGGGTTTTATGAATATTAAAACTGGTAGATTTTATATCTTTAAATAAGCATTCGATAGCGTATCGTCTGTCATAAGCAGCGATAATATCTAAGACCTCTGTTAGATTAGAAACCAAAGGTATTGCATCATCATATTTAGGGTCGTGCCAATAAAGAAAATTCACATTTTTAAATTGTTCCTTTGTAAATGCTACATTAGGAATAAACAAATGGTCTGTATCAGGTGCTAGGGCAAGATTTTTAGTCTGAAAAGATTCTTCTCCCTCGTACATTAGCGTATTACAGGCGGTTCTAAATACATAGTCCCAGCCAACTTCTCGACAGAAATTTTGAAGTCCAATAGAATCGAATTCTCCATCTCCCAACAAAGTAATCAATTGATTACTAGGAAGTTGAGCTTTAAAATA
>CAYMSC010000358.1:0-6937 GCA_964392805.1 uncultured Saprospiraceae bacterium | reverse complement strand
TTATTCAAATAAAGCATCCATTGTAATATTATTTTGCACTAAACTAATTGAATGAGCATTTTTTTCTACTCCGTAAGTAGTAATCATTGTTAAAAAGATGGCTTTTCTTGTTTTTGTTTCCTGCTTAAAAGTACCTATCTTATTTCTAAGGTTTTCAGCATAAGCCTTCGTAATTTTATAAGCATTAATAGAATATTTTATTTCACATAAATTGACGACCTGGTCCCTCCTATCAATCAATAAATCTATTTGTGCACCATTTTCTGATTCCTTACTTTTCCAAGATAGTGTATGGCTAATAATTCCACCTATTTCTAGTGCTTTTTTGATTTGTGGCGTATGCGCTAAACATATTTGCTCAAAAGCATAACCACCCCAAGCACGTTGAGCAGGATTATCTATTGCATTGATCCAAATACCTTTGTCATAATTGGTATTATTTTTAATAAATTTTAAATAAAATAAACTATAAAAATCAGACAGTCGGTAGATAAAATCTTTTGACTTTTTGTTGAATGGGGTGTAACGAGTAATAAAACCACTTTCTTCCAAAGCCTCTAGTTTATCTGTTAGGCTTCCTCCTGACTTTATACGGGTTGCTTGGCTAATTTCATTTCTAGTCATGCCTATCAATTTGGTTGATAAGGCAATGATAATACTTTCATATACCTCCGCATTCTTAAATAAAGAAGTAAAAAGATTCTTAAATTCTAATGTTAATAAGGCGCCTTTCCGAAAACACATTTCTTCAATATTCTGAGCCGCACTTTTTTCGGAAGAAACCATGTCCAAATAATAAGGAACCCCTCCCATGACCATATATAATTGCAAAATCTGATAACGGTCTAATACACTATTTTTATCTTGTAGCATCAACTCTGTCTCCTGCAAATTAAAAGGATAAATTTTTAATCGCTCTGTCACTCGATTATGCAATCCACCGTGATTATTGATTAACTCATTAATCATCCAAGAAGCTGCCGAACCACAAGTAATTAGTAATATATCCTTTCGATTAGTTGCCCAACTATTCCAAAAATGCTCAAAAGCCATCATAAAGTCAGACCGAGCTGTATCTAACCAAGGTAATTCATCAAAAAAAACGATTTTCTTACGGCCTTCTTTGATACTTTCTAAATGGTCGATTAATAATTGAAAAGCACTAAACCAATCTTTGGGTATTTGGTCAATCGTTAAATTGGATTGCCTTTGGAGTGAAACTTGGAAGTTAATTAATTGTTGTTTGGTATTGGCATTCGCAAGTCCTGTTAATTGGAAGTCAAAAGTATAATTAAAATGTTCTCTGACGAGGAAAGTCTTGCCAACTCTTCGCCTGCCATAGACTACTACAAATTCTGATTTTCGGCTATTTTTTACTTTTTCTAGCTGCTTTATTTCTTTTTTCCTGCCTATTATATCATTCATTCTTTTTGGCTATTTTCTAGGAAACAGTTCTTGTTTAGCCAAATGTACGAAAAAATAGTAAATTTGGCTGATTATAAAGTTATAATCAGCCAAATTAAATAATATTAAGTAGTTTTGGCTAATTATAAGAGTTAAATAGATAAAGGTTTTTCTTATAAAAAATATATAGCTTAAAAACAAAAGTAAAGACTTGAACAATATTGGTGACTGTCCCATAAGTCAATAAACATCGAATCACAGAAACTAAAAAGCGAATGACTGATACTCGTGCTAATTATAATATGGAAAGTATTGGGTTGGATGTGGGGTTTGGTGATAAATTGGCTTTTCGTCGGGCTTTTAAGGCTGCGGAAGGTGTTAACATAAATGAGTTTAAAGCATAATATAAAAATTTTTAGAACAACTTACTCTTTTAATACCCCGACAATGGTATCTGAAATTTTACTTCCAATTTTTCCAATGAAAGATTTTTCCTGTCTATTTAAAGTTATTTTGTATAAATCTATCAAGTTAAATGAAAACATACCCTCACTAAGTGTTTCCGAAAATTTACCTAAAATAATCTCTCCATCTAAAGTCTCAAATTTATATGTTGAATTCGTTGTATCAAGAGCTTTAAATTTACCTTTAAAAACTAATTCCGTGGAATCTTCTAATTCTAATTCTTTAAAATCATTTAAAATCTTGCTAGCTCTTTTATAATCAACATTTGTTATCAATTTATCATTCTTTTCAGCATTACCCCATTGAATACCAATATCTAATTCTTTTGTTTTTATATTATCCAGAAAACTTTTGTAACTATTCATCACATCTTTATCGTACTCCTCCTTAATTGATTGTAAACTTTCTTTTTTATTACTTTTTTCAAAAAGTTTGAAAATATTTTTTATTAGAAATTCAGATGAAGTTACTTCACTAAATAAATTTGTTTGTGTAGAGATTGGTTTTAAGAATATACTAAAAGATGCCGCTTTAGCATACAAGTATTCAAATTCTCCATATCCTTTAATCTGTTTTAATTCTCCATGTTTTCTTCTTCCTTCTATTTGTTTATTTTTTCTATCATCAAATAAATGAATTGCCATATTTTCACTTAATTTATGAAAATTAACTAAAATAGAACCTAGTATTGAACTATATATCTTACCATATTTAATTCCTTCAACACTACTTCTTAGATGAAGATTCAAAATCTCAGAATTATTTTTATTTGATTCATCAATTATATCATACAAGCTCTTTTTTTGAACTTCTATATGTTGAATGCTAGAATCGTTTAATTTAAAATAGTTTTTAATTAATAGTAAATCGGGAGATTCTTCATCCTGATGTAAAATATCGTGCTTTGGTAGATATTCACTAGGAAGATTAAATGGAGATAAAGCGAATATATTTTTTTTATCTAGATTATTATCAATGTCTACAGATATTATAATTTCTTTCTCCGGGGAACTTATTAATTGATAATGAGATATTTTTTTATATAAATATTGTGTTAATTTTTCTATTGAGATTTCATATACTAACCATCTATTATTTTCATCGTCAGAGTCCGCCCAGTCAAATATAAAAATACAATCACTATCATCTACAAATACAGACATAAGTGGTCCATCAAAAAAAATCAAGTCTCCGATTTTTTTTAAATTTTCAAATGGAAAATCTTTTAATTTAAATCCTTTTAAAATTTTCATATTTTAAATATCTAATTTTAAAATAATTTTAAATTTAGGTCCTAAATCAATTCCATCATACTCATGAAAAGTAAAATGACCACTTGAATTTGGCTCACTAGCAACACCATGTTCTTTTTCTAATTTTCCTTCTGCCACACATGATGCAAGAGTATTAGCTAAATTGGGTTTTCTATTGATGAGACTTCTTAGTTTTTTACTTGCATTATTTTTACTATTAAATAATGATAATCCATATCCCTGACATTTTTTACTGTCACTATCCATACTATTAATTCTTTTGGGTTTAATTAAAAGCACAGGTAAAAAATTATTTGGATGATTAATATCATTTTTCACAAATCGGTATGCATTTTCATCTATTTCTTGATAATGTTTAGGGGGGCAATCTTCAAAATTAGATATTTCAATATCATATTTATATTTATATTTATTGGTCATTCAGCTTTTTTGATTGTGGATAAAATCAAACTTAAATCAAAACTAAGTGCAAGTTATAATTTATTTTAATCTCGAAAAACAATACTTCTACTTTTTTCAAAAATGATTTTCATAAAAAACACCTTAGAAACTACCCCCTCACCTGCCCATCTCCCTTCACAATCCACTTGTAACTAGTCAATTCCTGCAAAGCCATCGGCCCACGAGCATGTAATTTCTGCGTACTAATTCCAATCTCTGCGCCCATCCCAAATTGTCCGCCATCTGTAAAGGCAGTAGACGTATTGGCATATACAACTGCGGCATCCACATTTTTCAAAAAATAATTAACGATTTCTGTATCTTCGGCAACAATAGCTTCGCTGTGTTTAGAACTAAACTCCGCAATATGGTCTAAAGCTTCCTCTACATCATTGACTGTTTTGATAGACATTTTCATAGATAAAAATTCTGTCCCAAAACTATCTGCTGTCGCCCGAAATAATAAATTAGACTGGTACTTATTTTCAAGATGCGGCAAGGCTGCTTCATCGGCATAGACCACACATTGATGTGCTTTGTCCATATTCTCCATAATCGTTGGTAAATCTTCTAGACGGTCTTTATGAATCACCAAACAATCCAAGGCATTACAAACACTTACTCTCCGAGATTTTGCATTTTCGACAATGGCTTTTCCCTTTGCTAAGTCTGCCGTTTTATCAAAGTAAGTATGCACAATTCCTGCCCCCGTTTCAATTACAGGTACTTTAGAATTTTCTCTAACAAAATTAATCAAGCCTTGGCTACCTCTTGGTATAATGGTGTCTACATCGTCCACTGCCTCCAAAATATATTTTAGCGCTTCTCTTTCACTTGGTGCTAAATAACAAACATCCGCTAAATCATATTTTGCCAATACCTGATGAATTAATTTGACAATAGCAATATTAGAAAAATGAGCATCTCTACTTCCTTTCAAAGCAGCCGCATTTCCAGATTTAAAACATAACGAAAATACATCAAAGGTAACATTAGGGCGAGATTCAAAGACAATTCCAATGACCCCTAACGGAACAGTTGTTTTGGTCAATTCTAAACCATTATCCGTCTTTCTATTTTCAAGCGTTTTATTTAAAGGCGAAGGCAGACTAGCCACCTTTCTAATATCCTCTGTAATACTCACTAATCGAGCTTCATTGAGCAATAATCGGTCGTATTTAGGGTCTTGAGAATCCATGCGGTCTAAATCTTTCTGATTTTCTGCTAGAATATACGCCGTATTTTCCAAGGTCAAATCTGCTAATTCATTCAGTATTTTATGGATAGTTTCATCTGTAAGTCGAACTAATTTTCGACTCGCTTTACTTAATTTTTTTAAATCGACTGTGATATTGGTAGCTGATGCAATCATTATTTTTGATTTATGAAAATATCGGTATATTGTTGATAATTATCGGTATGGAATTGCTATTTTTTAGCATTACTAAACTTGACTTTAGCCAAGCTAATATACTAAACCAAATTATAGCTTAATTTGGTTCAATTAATTTGAATTTAATAGTAGGTAAGGTTAGCGTACAAGATTATAAAAAACTATATTTTAAAGCAAATTTTATAGTAATTTTCAGAATAGAAAGTGGTGAGTAAGACTGTACTTTTTAAATATAAAAAAAGGCGACAAGTTTGCACTTGCCGCCTCTGCTAATAATATTAGGTTATATTAATTTACTATTAGTTTTGAATAATAAATTTCAATGTTTCTACTTTATTATCTACATTCAGAATAGCAAAGTAATTGCCAACTGGTAAAGATTGAGCAACTCCATTCCATTCAACAGTATGTAAACCTGCTTGCTGTTGTTCTCCTGTTAGTACTTGACTAACTGTTCGTCCAAGCATATCTACTACTCTTAAATTGATTTGTCCACTTTCTCTTAATTCATATGTAAGCGTAGCAACTCCATTTACTGGATTTGGTGCAATGTTTAGATTACAATCACAACTTGCAACATCAAATACAGCCGTCGTTTGAGGGTCGCTTGGTTGTCCAACAGATACAATACCTTGTACATTATTCTGTGGTAAACCACCGATTTCTTGTAACAAAGTTAATTCTGCTCCATCAATTGCATATACACCCACTTCACCCGTTAAGCCGTAGCATTGGTATAAGTATTGTCCATCATCAGAAATCCAAAGGTCAATCCAACCTTCTGTTGTACCGAAGGCTGCTGCTGGGTCTGTTGTATTTCCCGTTGCTCCTGTGCCTTGTGCCGCTACTTGATTCAACAATTCTATATCTCCATTATTGAAGCTATAAGCCGCTAAACCTGCTTCAATGGCATTAGATACAAAGAAGGTATTCTCATCCGAGAAATCTAACCAACATGCGGTTCTTCCTGTATTATTCTCTCCTGACGCTACATCTAAATCTATTGGTGTGAATGTACCATCTGCTTCAATTCTCCATGTAGATACCGAACCATCTTGTAAAGCTGGGAATGCTGGTGGCGCACCATCTGGCTGGAATTCTCTAGCCTCTGTTA
This sequence comes from uncultured Saprospiraceae bacterium, assembly GCA_964392805.1. Taxonomy (GTDB): domain Bacteria; phylum Bacteroidota; class Bacteroidia; order Chitinophagales; family Saprospiraceae; genus JAFMDF01. The sequence continues at coordinate 846 of CAYMSC010000358.1, read as the reverse complement.
CGACTACGATATTATCATCTACAATCTGGAAGCCAATCGCTGAAGGTAAATTTCTGCCTTCTGTATTGCCTCTTAAAGTAGACGTTGTACCGTCTGTTTGCTCTGCACTTAATGTACCATCTTCATTGACGCTATAAACTACTATCTCATCTTCATTGCCACTTCCTAGACCAGAAGCTCCTGCATTAATAGATGCTGCTACCAACCAATTACCATCTGGGGAGAATTGTACCGCTGATGGACGATTCGCTAAGTTTCTAACTGAATTTTCAATAGGCACTAAATCTCCGCTATCTAATAACCAGTAACCTACTAAACTTCCTTGATGCCCTGGTTCACCTAAATCTAAGAATTCTGCTCTAGTGATATTAGAAATGTAAACCATTCCTTGAATACCATCTCTATTAATTGGATTGAAAGCAATACTATTCGGTCCTATATCTTGGGTACTTTCCGTATCTGTAACAGTTAATGAGAAATCTTCATTTACTTGCATTGCCGTTACAGAGTTACTTCCTGCGTTGACAGCTAAAACAAATCGGTTGTTCAAGGTCTTTGTGATAGCGTAAGCAGAGATTAATGGGTCTAAGCCCTCGCCGCCATCAAAATCTCCTCCGTTGCCACCTGTTGGGAAAGAACCAATTACACTCAATGTACCATCTGCTGCTTGCGCATAAGCTACTACTGAGTTGGGTCCTTGTACATTACCTTCTACTTGTCCTTCTCCGTTTGTCATTGCGTATACTGCTCCAACTGCTGGGCCTGTTGGTGGAGGTGGAGGTAATACTTGTTGACCAACAGAAACAATACCTTGTACGTTATTTTGTGGTAATCCACCGATTTCTT
>CAYMSC010000357.1:0-6990 GCA_964392805.1 uncultured Saprospiraceae bacterium | reverse complement strand
GACTTCAGTCAACCTGTAATTCTAAGTCTTCAGGTTGACTGAAGTCAACCAACCGCTCTACTTTTGCAAAAATTGTCAAAGAACCATAATTTCTAAGGAACCTAAATAAACCTCAACTTCAAGTGCAACTTCAACTTCAAGGTTTAAGCCACCTACGGCGGGAATTGAGGTTGAGGTGGAATTTGAAAAATTCGATTCCGATTTATATCAGAATTGGTTTTAAAAGGCTTTTAAGCGCCTAAAATGGTGCGTATATATTTTGCTTGTTCCCTAAGCTACACTTTTTTTCCATTCCGTTCCTTTACTTTAATAATAAGCCTCAAAGATTGGTCATAGGTAAAATAATTCCAAACCCAATTGATAAATACAATGACCTTATTTCGGATGCCGATAAGCGAAAATAAATGCACAAACAACCATACGAACCAGGCAAAAGAACCTTGAGTTTTGAATCTTGGCAAATCTACAACCGCCAAATTTCTACCAATCGTCGCCATTGACCCTAAGTCTTTATATTTGAAAGGAATGAGTGTTTTACCTTTGGAAAGATTTTTAAAATTTTTGGCTAAATGTTTTCCTTGTTGAATCGCAACTTGCGCTACCTGAGGATGACCATTCGGATATGCCGTTTCTTCCATATAAGCTATATCGCCGATAGCATACACATTATCAAAGCATTCGATTTGATTAAATTCGTTTACTTTTAGTCGATTTCCTCGAACCGTACAATCATCGGGTAATCCTTCTATTTTGTTTCCTGTAATGCCTGCCGCCCATATCACTTTTCGGGAACGAATGGTCGTACCATCTTTCAAGAACACAAAATTTTCATCTACATCCACTACCCTATTATTTAGCATCACTTTTACGCCCAATTTTTTAAGATACTCAAGCGCCTTTTCTGCTGCCTCGTCAGACATTCCTTTGAGCAGTCGGTTGCCACTTTGCACTAAATAAATATCTACTTCCTTATTGTCTAATTCCGGATAATCTTTTGGAAGGATGTATTTTTTCATTTCAGCTAAAGCTCCTGCTACTTCCACTCCTGTTGGTCCTCCACCAACAATAACCACATCTATATAGCCTTGGCGCTCCTCAAAATCATCTGTCGACAAAGCGATTTCATAATCATTAAATATCGCATTTCGCAAATAGAGTGCCTCTCCTACTGACTTCATAGGAATACAGTATTTAGCTAGATTCTCATTACCAAAAAAATTGGTGTCTGCTCCAACTGCTAATATTAGGTAATCAAAATTCATTATACCTAAAGTAGTATCCAGAGAATTATTCTCCATATTTACTTTGAGCACTTCCGTCACTCGAATAAAAATATTCCTGTTTTTTTGAAATATTTTCCGCAGTGGAAAAGCAATCGAACTCGGTTCTAAACCAGCCATTGCCACTTGATAAAAAAGTGGCTGAAATTGATGATAATTATTCTTATCTACTAACACTACCTGATAATCAGATTTAGCGAGTTGCTTTGCCATGTGTATCCCTGCAAAGCCACCTCCTATAATGACAACACGTTTTTGGTCAGATTCTGGAATATTTACTTTCAATATATTTTTTTTTGGTCAAAAAAATCTTGCGACTAATGCTCACTCCCTTTATTTTAATGCCTCTAAAACTTCTTTTGGCAATATTGCTCCTTTCTCTAGTGGAAATATTTTCCAACCATCTTCATTTTCTACCATCGCCATCTTTTTTAGAAAAGCATTCAATAAATCAACTGGCATTTGGTCTATCGAATCAAATTGATGTATCATCGTCTTACCTCCGTTTATTAAATAAATCTTTTTTGCCAGTAACATATCTGTTATTCTAGTATTCAACTGATTTTTTATCATTTTAGTTACTAATTCAACCTGCCCATTTTGTACGACCATAATTTGATTTTCGTCGAACACCAAATTATTAATCGGATTAGTCCCAACGGATGAAGGAGCATCTACTTTTGGTATACTTGCTTGACCTCCACTTACTAAAGTTTCTCCAACTTGACCATCTTTCACCTGTTTTTGTGCGGAAGTAATCACTCCTGTTTTGGGCGTTTCTTCCATAGGTTTATTAACTGCTGCATCGATTGTAGAGGAAGTCGTAGCCTCTGTTGGCTTTACCACCTCCACTGAGCTAGGAATCGTCTTAGTTTTAGTAGGAGTATTCTGAGGATTACTATTAGGAGGCAGTGGACTGGATTTACTAGGTGCTTTCAACTTCGTATCAGGAATAGATGGATTCGTTTTAGCTTTATTTCCTTCCTCAAAGTTAGGTACCTGTCCTGGCAAAACGTGAATTTGTTCGGAATTTTCTACTTCTCTCAACAATTTTTCTTCAATTAACATATCTGCTAAACTTCTATTTTCAAGGGGGTCAAATGCTTGAAAACCAACCACCTTCAACTCGGTTCTTCGATTTTTTTGATGTTCTGCCTCAGAACATTTAACCCCATCTTTACAGTCATTCACCAAAGTTGATTCACCATATCCTTTAAAGGTTATTCTGTTTTTACTGATTCCACCTTTATCAACTATATATTCAACTGCGGCCTTTGCTCTATTGGTGGATAAACGCTCATTATGGCTTGTTCTTCCTCTTGAATCTGTATGCGACCCTAGTTCAATAATAATGGTTGGATTGTCTTTTAACAATTTCACTACTTTATCTAATTCTAAAGCCGCATCCTGCCTAATTGCATATTTATTCAAATCATAATAAATATTCTCTACTTCTATCGTCCTGTTTAAAGTAGCAGGTTCCAATTCAATATTGGCTAATACAGAACCTATTTGAAAACCTTCTGACATGACATCTGATACTCCTGGTGTAACCGTTCCTACTCCTTCAAAACATAAAATACACCCTTCTACGTCCACATAGGCTTCCAATCTTTTATTAAAATAACCTTTCTTTCTGATTAAGACGGTATAATGATTTCCTCTTTCAAAAGTCACATCAAAATTAATGCCTTCCAAAGAGTCCACTACTAAGGTTTCTTCTGTTAGGGTATTATTAAAAACTTCGATTTTAGCCCCTGTTATCGCATCAACTGTTGCAGTGGGCGCGCCGCTTTCTGCTAAGGTCACATCAAAAATATAACCGGGCTTTCGTTCTAATTTCACTTTTGAATACACTTTTTCACCAACAGATTTACCTTTTGTAGAAATTATTTCTTCCTTTGGAAAGAATAAATCTTTACTGATTTTCAGAATATACTCTTTTCCTGCTGGTAAATCTGCCGTAAATAAGCCGCTTATATCAGAATATGAGTTGGTTACTAAAGCTTCTGTAGTTGCATCGTGAATCGCTACATTTACCTCATTTAAAAATCCACGATTATTATTCTCAAAGACATAACCCTCTAGTTGAATAGTTTGCCCAAAAACTAAGCCCGAAAAAAATAGTAGATTAATAAGAATAAAAAACATTTGCTTTTTCATAGTATAAATTTATTAATTGAAAATTAATGTTTAATAAGTCTGATGACCAGCAATCTTCAAAATTTAAAAAAAACTATTACAAATGTAATAAAAAGGAGGGAATTAAAGTGTTTTTTGACCTTTGGGATATTAGAAGACTTATTCCATTTATTTGAAGGTGGAGGGCTTAGAGTTAGCAGGAAGTAGGATTGGTTTTATACAGCTCGTGTATTCCTCAGCAATTACAAAAAAAGGTACTCCTTATTAAAATAAGAAGCACCTTTAGAGAGAATCGTGTAAATATATTTTATTTGGAAATTTTAGGACTTAATGTGATTTCTTACAAAATTAAACAAGTTTTAATTTCATTCGTGGGTTCTGATAGCTGGTTGTCGATTAAACACCCCTTTAATGCTTCTCTTTGGCTTAAAAATAAATTCTATACAAATGTAAATAATAATAGAGAAAAATATTCAGACAAATAGTATTTTTGTCAGGGTTAAATCATGTGTTTTTATTGATAAACATTCACAATTAATTGATAACCATCGTTTTATAACCAATTAAATTTTATTTTTGTCAGCTAAAAATCATTCTTTTGCATAAAACAAAGTTATATAAATTGATAACATCTTTGTCGAAAAGTGAATTTAATCAACTAGAAGCCTTTATCAATAGTCCTTTTTTCCTAAAAAGAAACAAAGACCCTTTAAAATTATACCGAGCGATTAAAGAATATGCGCCTAAATTTAAGGTAGATAAAATGACCAAAGCAGCCATTTTTGAAGTAGTTTACCCTAAAGTTAAGTATAATGATGGTAAAATGCGCAATTTATTGAGTCGGACGGCAAAAATTGTGGATAGCTATTTATTGTATTTAACCGATGAGGAAGATCAATTTGAAAAAGATAAACGCTTGTCGGAGGTGTATAATAAAAGGAATATTGAAAGTGAGTTTTTTAATTATTCTAGACGGTTGTTAGCAGATTTGGATACTGTTCAAAAAAAAGATACTACTTATTATTTTAATAGATTCTCTTTGGAAAAGGAAATGTATTTTCATTTAAAAAATGACAGAAAAAAATCAAACGAACTCTTAAAAAACACCATTTTCAATTTCCAAAACTATATTGGATTAGCGCAAGCTAGTATTCAATTGGAAATTAACCACAAAAAGCAAATGTTTAATCATCAAATTGAGACACCCCATGTCATTATTTCCAAAGAAATAATTAAAGATAATTTAAATTTGCTGTTTTTTAATCAAATTAATGATTTATTAATTAAAAAGGATGAAAAACTTTATATAAAAATTATTGCTGATTTCGAAAAAAATATGGATAAATTGGGGGCAAAAGAAAGTCTCGATATTTATATGTCTCTACAGAATTTTGGGGCTAGTCAAAGTAATAAAAATTTTAAATTATTTGCCCCTCCTCTATTCCAAGTTCAAAAACTAGGCTTAGCTAATAACTTCTTATTTTTAAATGGTATTTTAGTACCTTCTTCTTACCTAAATATTGTAATGCTGGGACTTAAACTAGGGCAGAATGAATGGACTAATGAATTTATTAAAAAATATGAACATTTACTACCTAAAAAAAATGCCCATTTAATTAAACAATTCTCTCTTTGTATTTTCTATTTTATAGTTGAAGACTTCAAAAAAGTAATAAATATTACTAATTCATATAGATTCAATCATATCGGAATCAACAGAACGATAAATGCAAAATCCCTTCAAATTCGTTCTCTATTTCATTTACTACAAGCCGACCTTTCTTATTATTCATTATTGCTTAATAAATGTGCTGCTTTTGACAAGTATATTAATAGGGAAAAAATGCTAATTAAAAACCGTAAAATAATGTACAAAAAATTTACTGATAAAATAAGAAAAATGGCACATTCAATTAAAAATAATAAATGGGATGAACAGAAAAAGAAGGCATTTAAAACAGAAATAAGAAATGACAAAGAAATTCGTTACCAAGACTGGTTTTTAAAAATATTAAATTATAAGTAAATCTAAAACCCCGAATAACAATTAAACATTGTTATTCGGGATAAATAAATTAGACTTCAACTTCATCAGCAATAATAATTCTGTTGCTTCCTAATACATTAGTTTTCATTATCGTATTCATAATTCAAATGGTTTAATAAGTCTATTTTCATTAAACTTGGTGAAAAAATAAAATGGTTTTTGTTTTCAAATGATGGTTTTTGGGCATAGTCATCCACGTTTAAATGAGGTCATCAACCAGCATTTAAGACAATAAATAGCACCCTTTAGCCAAGTGTATACCCTTGAATAAAGTCTGTTATTTTGAAAAAATAATAGCGAAATTGAACTAATTAAGGTATCAATAATAATTTATCAACATAACAAATAGAATAATCCCCATTAAGTCACGCCGAAGCATACCATGAATTTTAAATAGTCAAAAATTTTAGAAATTGTTGGAAATGAGTACTGGAAGAAAATCGTGGAAAGGATAGTCTAAAAGTTCTCATTTGGTTTTAAGCACTTCAGAAAGTGCTTTTGCTAAAATTTGCTTTCATTTATTATTTGGTTCTGAGTTTTTTTTGTTTTTGCTCTTCGGTATATATAACGCTATAATGCTTGTATTTAGTTCCCCAAAACTTAAAAAAAATACAAAAAAAGGATGAAATAAATATTTTAGAGGATGAACAAACTTTTTTAGTCGACGGGATTTTTTTTCTAGTAATATGCTTGCTTAATTCTTCTATTTATTAGCTTACTTAGAACTTGTTTAAAATTTAAACAAGCTCTTATATTAGATTATTTTGCCTTGCAGCATCAATTTTAGTTTGGTCTCTGATTACACGCATGTGTCCGTCTCCATGTTTTTCCCATTTATTGGGATTGAATTGAGTTAATCCTTCCTTCATAATTGTTTTGAGTCCTAGAACCACAGCCTTAGCATTATTCATTTTTTCAGTATCAGGTACGTTTCCTTCTGATACTTTATTTGAAAGAAATGGGTCAATCTTGTTTTTTAGAGCAATAATTTTAGTAAAATGTCCTATAGATATTAGGTTTACAGCTGCTTTTTCAAATAGATCTCCTCCATCATCTAAAAGCTCGTCAAAATTAGAAGTTGTTGGGTCTAATCTTTTTGAAGAAGAAGGACCTCGATGAATGTTCCCTGGGTTCCATTGAACAGCCAATTCTAAATCATTATCAGAATCATTTGGAAGTCCATGCTACCGAAAATAAGATTAATCATCCCATTCGTCTTCCTCTACCACATCAGTATTTATATTTGGTGAAGTAGCATTATCTCTGTTTCCCATTTTTTTCATCAAACTCGCGAAAATAGATTTTTTTTCAGGTGCTTGCTTAGTACTATTTGTTGTTGAATTTTCTTCCAATGGTTTCGGCATAGCTTTCTTTTGTGCTTCTTCCCATTTTTTAATTGTAAATTCTAAATCTGCCTTAACTCGTTCTTCTGTTTCCTTAATCTCATCCGCATGCTTTAATTCTGTATTGTCCCAACTGATGATCGGCTTGTGCTCTTCATTCAATAAATCTACCTGGATA
>CAYMSC010000356.1:0-6995 GCA_964392805.1 uncultured Saprospiraceae bacterium | reverse complement strand
TTTAATAAAATCCGAACCATTCGACTATGTGTTTTTTGCTGTCCAGCAGTTCCAAAACTAGCGATGATTTCTTTGGCAGCGTGATGTACTTTACCTAAAGCATCGTATAAATATAACTGAACCATTTGCTGTTGAATAGCCAATTTTTCTTTGTCGGCGTTAGCTAGAGTATTTAATTTTTGCACTTTTAAATAAGCACATTCCGCCACAAAAGCTTCTTGCAGAATAGCGGAAAGGTGCATAATAATTTCCTGTTCGTCTACCAATGCTTTTTTGAAATGTTTGCCTGCTGCACCAGTGAGATAAAGGAAAGTATTTTTAAGCCCTTGCAAAATCCGCTTTTGTTCAGAACTATCTGATTTGGAGCGAAATGGATTGGCCATTGATATCACAAAAGTTGGTATCTTTTTGCCAGCACCTATTAAATCTAATTCTTTAGTTTTTAAGGCACGTTTGGATAATTCACCAACGGCTAACATTGAATTTATCTCATTGGTACCTTCATATATTTTAGTAATTCTAGCGTCTCTATAACCCATGCCCAAACCCGTTTCCGCAGCGTAGCCCATACCGCCATGAATTTGCATGGCTTCGTCAATCGCATAACAACATAAATCAGAGCCTTTTACTTTACAAATTGCCGCTTCAATCGTAAATTCAGTAGTTGCTTTTATTTTCGCCTCGCTAGGAGAGGCACCTGCTGCTAATAAGTTAGCTTCCTTTCTATCAATCAAATCACTCGTTCTAAATAGTGCTGCTTCACAGGCAAAAGCTTTGGTGGTAATGTCGCCAATTTTGGCTTGAATGACGCCAAATTCGGACAAGGATTTGCCAAATTGCTTGCGTTCTTTGGCATAAGTCGCAGAACGATTGACGGCAAAAATAGCACCACCGACACCACCTGCACCCGCCTTAATTCGACCACCACTAAGAATGGTCAACGCCATTTTAAAACCACCTTGTCGTTCTCCTAATAAATTTTCAACAGGCACTTTACAATTATCAAAATAGATTTGAACGGTAGAAGAGCCTTTAATCCCAAATTTCTTTTCTTCTGGACCAACTGAAAAACCTTCAAAATTTCGTTCTACAATAAAAGTAGATAGGTTTTTATCATCGTCAATTTTTGCAAAAACGATATAGACATCCGCAAACCCGCCATTGGTAATCCAAATTTTTTGCCCATTCAAAAGGTAATGCTTGCCGTCGGGACTAAGGATGGCTTTGGTCTTACCAGAATTGGCATCAGAACCAGCAGTAGGTTCGGTCAAAGCATAGGACGCTACATATTCAGCACTGGCTATTTTTGGTAAATATTTTTGTTTTTGCGTCTCATTTCCATAATAAACGAGTGGTAAACATCCAATCGAAGTTTGAGCCCCTAAGGTCGTAGCAAAAGAAAAACCGTGTGGTAATTGCGTTGAAATTAAAGTATTCGTTTTAACATCTAAGCCCATTCCGCCATAAGCCTCAGGAATACTTACGCCACATAAACCTAATGCTCCCGCTCTTTTTAAGATAGCTAGCATTTCCGCTTTGTCTGCTTCCTTGGTGACTTCTAATTCTCGACCATTTTTAAAAAAGGGGGTTTGAATTTCTTTAATACAAAAATCTTTAACCAAATCACCTATCATTCTAGCCTCATCATCAAATTCTTCGGAGATGAAAAAATCGTCCGCTTTGCTATTTTCTATAATAAAACTGCCGCCCTTGACAGGTGGGTAGGTTTGGATAGGTTTATCAGTTTTGGTGGTAGTTGGGGATGCTTGAAGGGTCTCTTGACTCATATCTATTCTTTTTCTTTTGCTATAAATTGCTGGATGATTTCTTCTAAGGTGGACAAAGGTACAGAACCATTTGCTAAAACAGTGTCATGAAAGGTTCTTATATCAAAATTCTCGCCTAATTCTGTTTCGGTGAGTTTTCTTAGTGCTCTAATTTTTAATTCGCCAATTTTATAGGAAACAGCTTGTCCTGGCCAACCGATATATCGGTCAATTTCAGTATTCACTTCATGTAGAGATAAAGCGGTATTAGATGCCATAAAATCTACGGCTTGTTCCCTAGTCCAGTCCATGTAGTGCATGCCGGGGTCAACGACCAAACGACAAGCTCGCCACATTTCATAGGTCAATCGCCCAAAATCTTCATAGGGGGTTTTATACATACCTGCCTCTTTTCCTAAAAATTCGGAATATAAACCCCAACCTTCGCCAAAGGCAGAAAGATAAGTTCGCTGACGGAATTCAGGCATATTGTCCATTTCGGCAGCTAGCATATTTTGCAAATGATGTCCTGGTACACCTTCGTGTAAAGATAAGGCAGGCAAGACATAATAAGGTCGACTTTCCAATTTATAAGTATTGACCCAATATTGCCCAGCTCGATTATTTTCATAAGAACCTGGTGAATACCGACCACCCGTATAATTGGGGGCTAAGGCAGCAGGGACAGGCGTTACGGTTAAGGGCATTCGGGGTAATTTGCCAAAATATTGAGGAAGTTTGCCCTGCATTTCAGTCGTAATCCAAGCAGCTTGTTGTAATAATGCTTTTGGGGTTTTAGGGTAAAATTGGGGGGCTGTTCGCAAAAAGGCTAAGAAATCAGCAAAAGAACCCTTAAATTCCAATTCATCAATAATGGCCTGCATTTCAGCCCTAATTCGTTTGACTTCTTGTTGACCAATAGCGAAAACTTCTTCTGGAGAAATATCAAAAGTGGTAAAGAATTTTACTCGTTGCTCGTAAAAATTCTTGCCATCCGTAATACTTGCAATGCCTACTTTTTTTGGGGCATTGGGCAAATAATCTTCTTTTAAAAATTGATGAAATTTTTGATAAGCTGGTAAAATTTGTTGGTCAATGATAGCGGCAATCTCTGTGACTCTTTCTTCATGCCCTCGCACGCCATTTAAGAAAAATAAATCGGCTTTAGGCGTGTTTAAAACGCCCTCTACTAATTTCATACAATTTTCTACAACTATTTTAGGGGAGGACTTCCCTTGTTGTTGCCCCAATTTCATTTGTGTGCTTCTGGTTGCTAAATAGGTCGGTAAGGCGGTTAGTTTGTTTTTAAAATTTGTATAACTTTCTTCCGATTTAATTCGCTGATTCTGCAGGCTATACACAATGCCGGCTAAAAAACCGCCTTCGGAATTTAATGGGAATAAATGAGATTGAAAATTTAAGTGATATAACTTATCTTTTAGGATTAAATCCAATAAGTCGAGGTTGATTTTATCGACTTCTGATAATTGATTTATATTTAAATCGGAGAGCCTTGAAGTTATATTTTGTATGGCAGCTTTTTCTTTGGCATATTTTTCATCGGATAAATTGGGCCAAGGAGATTGGAATTCTTCTGATAATTGTTGACCTATTTTTTCATAATCTTGGATTATGGTGTTAATATTATCTATAGGTTTTGAGGTAGTTACGACAGGAGTTGTGGAGCTACAGCTTTGCCAGCATAGGCAAAAAAGGAGAAAAAAGTAGGGTATGTTTTTCATAATAAATTTTGATGTTCTTTGCTAGGTGGATAGTCCCACTGCCTGCTCCGATTTTTCATCGGAGGATTAGACGGATTTTGTTTTGGGCTTTAGTTTTTTGTTTACAGGCAGGATAGTGGAATAAGTAATAAGAAAATTTATACATTGAAAAACGACAAAAAATTAGTTGAGAATAAAAATAAAGTTGTATTGAGCAACGAGTAAAAGGTATTTTTTTTTCGTCATTACTTAAAATACATCTAAAAGTTTATAGGCTTCCAGTCTATAGCTCTGAAAAGAGTTTTTGCATAACTTAGAGAGCTTCCAGAACTCAAAGTTCTGGAAGCTCTTAGCTAGTCTTATTTATTTGTATTGTGTAATGGAATGATAGTGATGAAGATATAATTTATTCGTTCTTTCACGATCTCACATTTTTCACAATCTATTTAAAAATATTTGATGGTTAAATCAATTAATTTTTGTTTGAAGTTATTATAAGGGGGCATCAATAATTCTAAAGCATTTGGGACATGTTGTTGTAAGACTCCTCTAGCATTAGAAAAAGCTTTGAACCCATAATGACCATGTCCTTTTCCGATACCACTATTATTGGACCCACCGAAAGGTAAGTTGCCATTAAAAAAGTGAACCGCATTATGATTAATACAGGTACCACCTGCACGAGTATTTGCCATGATATGGTTGATGTTTTTATTTTTACTACTATAAATGTAGAGTGCTAATGGCTTTTCTCTAGAATTGATTTTCTCAATGACTTGGTTGATGTCTGTATAGCCAAAAACAGGCATGACTGGTCCAAATATTTCTTTGGTCATTAACTCGGATTCTTCCGATACATTTGTCATGACCGTAGGCGCAATATAATCTTGTGATCCATCAAATTTTGCCCCTGCTTCTACTTTTGCTCCTTTCAAGACGGCATCATCAACATAACTTTTAACTCTATTGAAATGTCTATTATTGACGATTCTTGCATAAGATTTTTCTTTAGAAGCATCTTCCGTATAGAACTTTTTGATGTTCTTTTTTACTGCATCAAGGAAAGCCTGCTTTTTACTTTCGTGGACAAAAATATAATCTGGTGCAATACATACTTGACCATTATTCAAATATTTACCCCAAGCAATACGACGAGCAGCCATTTCTACACTTGCTGTCTCATCTACAATAGTCGGGGATTTACCACCTAATTCTAAAGTAACCGAAGTCAAATGTTTAGCCGCTGCTGCCATTACTACTTTCCCAATGGAAGGTGCGCCCGTGAAAAATATATGATTAAAAGGGAGGGCTAATAAAGCAGTAGATGTACCAATTCCACCTTCAATAATCGCTACTTCTTCTTCCGAAAAAACTTCTTTCAATATTTTGGACATAATAGCCCCCGCATGAGAGGTATGTTCAGAAGGTTTTAGGATCACTGTATTTCCAGCAGCTATGGCAGACACCAATGGTCCTAAAGTCAAATTGATGGGGAAATTCCAAGGAGAAATGATTAATACGTTCCCTTTAGGTTCGTAGCGAATGTGTGATTTCGAGCCTAAAATAGCAAGGGGCGTATCTACATATTCTTTGCGCATCCAACTTCTAAGGTTTGAGCAAGCATGTTTTATTTCACTAATCACAGGATAAATATCTGTCAAATCTACCTCACTAGGATGTTTTCGATAATCATTATATAAAGCTTCTTTGATTTGAGGGCGGTATTTCATTACTGCTTTCTGTAGCTTTTTTAGTTTTGCTATTCTTTGTTTAGCAGTTGTATTTCCTACTTTTAATTGTTCCTTTTGTTGGAGTTCAAAAAGCCGTTGAATTTCAGCCGCTTGGACTTCATTCGCAATCGTCATTGGAGCACTCATGAAATTATGGTTTTATTGATTAGGAATAGAGTTTTAAATGAAGCCTAAAAGTAATAAATATTCTGTAATTGTATATGTTTTTTAAATTAAATTAGGGTAATAATGTCTTTGGCGGAATTTTGCTCATGGCTCTTTCTGTGATGGCGGTAATGGACAAAGAAGGATTTACGCCTGGATTGGCAGAAATCATAGACCCATCGCAGACAAACATATTTTCATACCCAAATACTTCATTATTGGCATTGATAACGCCCTCTTCTTTATTTTTTCCCATAACGGCACCACCTAATATATGCGCAGTAGTAGGGATGCCAAAGAGCGTTTCTGCAAAACTAACCATCGCTTTTCCATTGACAATTTTACTGTATTGCTTGGCTAAACCTTTAGCTTCTGGAATAAAAGCACTCGGTTTTTTGCCCGTTTCTAATACTGATTTCATAGGCGTTATCCGTCCTTTTTTAATACGAATGGTCGAATTGACAGATTGCATGAACAACAAAACGGTCGTTTTTGCAGCAAAGTTTTTATCAAATAATATTTTTGTGAAACTTAAAGGAGACTTAATAATTTCCCAAATCAGTCGAAGGAGGCGTATAAAAACATTATTCCCATAAGCCATTGGTAACATCATCGTTTTAAAAAATCCTGAACCATGACCATATCGAACAGGTTCTAAATGACTATTTTCATCGGTATTTAAAATAGAACCAATGGCAATACCTTTAGTGAAGTCTTGGGTGGTATCTTTGCTGGTGATATTGATTAAGGCTTCATTATTAGTGCTGACCTGACAGCCCAATTTTTCAGAAATATTGGGCAGTGATTTATCTTTTATTTTTAACAATAATTGCATTGTACCCATTACCCCTCCTGAAAAAATAACGCCTTTAGTTTGAACCGTTTTTTGTTTGCCATTAGATTCAAAATAGATCGTATACCCTTCGCTACCATTTTGATTATCAATAGGTTTTACATCGGTTACTTTATGTTCTGCAAGTATTTCTGCACCTAATTGTTGTGCTAAGTAAAGGTAATTTTTATCTAGGGTATTTTTAGCATTTCTAGTACAACCTGTCATACATTCTCCACAGTGAATACAACCTGTTCTATCAGGACCTTTACCGTCAAAGTACGGGTCAGGAACAGTTTTTCCAGGTTCTCCAAAATAGACGGCTACTTTGGTTGGTTTAAAATGGTCTTCTCTGCCTATTTCTTTAGCCAATTGTTTAATCGCTTTATCTGCGGGACCAATACTAGGATTTTCTGCTGCTCCCAACATTTGATAAGCTGTTTGATAATGAGGAGCTAATTCGGTTTCCCAATCCGCTAAGTCTTTCCAACTACCATTATTATAAAAAGCTTTTTTGGGAATGGGCAAGGTATTGGCATAAGTCAAAGACCCGCCACCGACCCCAACGCCAGATAAGACCGTTACATGATTCAAAAAAGTCATTTTGAAAAAGCCATTCAACCCCAATTTCGGTTCGTATAGCCAATTTTTAATATCCCAGTTATTTTTGGGAAAGTCTTTCGATTTCCACCATTTACCTTTTTCAATCACTAGAACTTTATAGCCTTTTTCAGATAAACGCAAAGCACTTACTGAGCCACCGAAGCCGCTACCAATGATA
>CAYMSC010000355.1:0-7047 GCA_964392805.1 uncultured Saprospiraceae bacterium | reverse complement strand
TCTTGAACATTCATGAAAGAGCCATCTGCTCCAAAAACAAATGTGTCATCGAAAAAACAAGCTCTAGTCTGTACATCAGACTCCGCATTTGACCACCAAGAGAAATCGCCCTGAGCTGGTCCAACAGCTAAAGCCTGAGCCATAGGTGCTATTCTCCACGTAGTTCCTTCCAATTGGGAAAAAACATTTGTGAAGGTAAATAGTAATAGAAAAAGAGAAAAGTAAATTTTTTTCATAATAAAAGTGTTTTACTTCTTTTTTTTAAGAATTTATAAGCTAATTTTAATACTACAAAGTAGTTTTTTTTAATACTCTATTAGAATTAAAGTTAATGTTACAAAAGTCTTGGTTTTATAAAATTATCTTTGGCGCTAATTAAAATATTGAAACAAAATTAGGGAATAGCCACTCTTTAAAAGAAAAAAGTAATACAACTCTACTACTACAAGTTTGGTTTTCTATAATATTTTATACATCTTTACTACGTCATATATGTTTTAAGTCTATTTTGTGCAAGTTGAACGACATTCAAGCATATGACATTAAATAATGCTAAATAGCAACCATTCTTTACTATATCGGCTATGTTCTATAGGTTACAGTATTTATTCAGTTTAGTATTGCTGACTACTTCTTTGTGGGGTCAGCCGAATAACATAGGTATTCCATTTACTATAAGTTATCCTAATGAGATTTATCAGGCAGGTACGCAAAATTGGGATATAGACCAACACCCAAATGGGTTTATGTTCTTTGCTAATAATAATGGGCTACTACAATATGACGGAATTAATTGGCAATTATTTCCTTTGAAAAATAAGACAATTGCACGGTCTTTACATATTACCCAAGCAGGTCGAATTTATGTAGGCGGTCAAGGTGAGTTTGGTTTTTTTGAACCTGATGACAATGGGCTGCTCATTTTTCATTCTCTAGTTGATTTAATTCCTGAACCCCATAATAATTTTGCGGATGTATGGCGATTGATTGAGGTCAATGGTGAAATATATTTTAATGCTTCTTCTAAAGTATTCGTTTATAACGGTCAGACAATAGACGTTATTCGAGATGGAACAATTGATTATTTAGGAACTGCACAAGACCGGGTTTTCATTAATAATGAAAATGGAGTAGGCGAGATAGTTGATAATCAAGTATTAGCTTTGCAAGGTGGCGCACAATTAACAGGCAATATAATTACAAGTGTTATCGCTCATGAAGATGAATCGATTTTATTTTGTACTTTAGATAACGGGATTTTTACTTACAATAATCAGGAAACGAGTGTTTACCAAAAAGATGGACTCGATTTTTTTTCTGCTAATAAGATTTCTTGTAGTGATAATTTAGCTTTAGGGAAAATAGTGATTGGAACACCTAATGCAGGTGTCGTTATTATAGAAAATAATGGTCAATTTTTGTATAAGTTAGATAGAAATAATGGCCTCCAAAATAATCATGTTTTAAGCGTTTTTACCGATAGAACTAATAATATCTGGTTAGGTCTAAATAATGGGATTGATTATATTGCACATGATGCGCCTTTTTCAAAATTAACACCTGACAACGAGCAAGAAAGTACCGCATATGGTGCAAAAATTCATGATGGACAATTGTATTTGGGGACTTCTAATGGCTTATACCGACAGCCTTGGCAGACCTATTATAATCCTTTAAAAGACAATAATTTTGAATTAATCAAAGGGAGTGAAGGACAAGTATGGGGCATTGACCAACTAAAGACTGACCTTTTTATTGGACATCATGAGGGAGCATTTATTATCAACAACCAACAACGCACAAAAATTGCGACTACACTTGGTAATTGGACAATATTACCCTTGACAAAACACCCTAATTATTACCTCATTGGGACTTACGAAGGACTACATTTATATAAAAAAGAAAAGGAGACCTGGCTAAAAATAAGGGAATATGAAGGATTGGAAGAATCTTGTCGAATCATGGAAGAAGATGATTTTGGTAATGTTTGGATTTCACACCCTTATCGTGGAGTTTATAAAGTACAAGTAGCAGATGATTTAACAACAATAAAGGTTCAATTATATGGAGCAACAGATGGTTTGCCTAGCAATAATTTGAATCATGTTTTTAAGATAAATGAAGAAATTGTTTTTACTGGCGAAACGGGGGTTTTTAAATATGCTGTCGAAAACGATGCTTTTACTCCTTATATAGAAATGGTCAATTTAATTGGACCAGCAGAAAGTATTCAACGTTTTTTTGAAGATAGAGTAGGAAATATTTGGTTTACAACTACTAACCAAACAGGACTGCTAAAAATAGATGATAAAGGGATTACCAAATCTTTCTCCAAGGTGGTTTATCCAGAGTTGAGTAATAAATTAGTAAGAGGATTTGAACTAATTTATCCTTTTGATGAACATCATGTTTTTATTGGGGCAGAAAAAGGATATATTCATTTTAATCCTTCCAAAAAACTGGCGAATCAACAAAAAGATTTTACAGCGAGTATTGTTAAGGTGCAAACCATTAGAAAAGATAGTATCTTGATTTTTGGTCAATTTAATGCCAAACAGCAAGAGTTATCAACTCCATTATCTTACGAAGATAATGCGCTGCGATTTAGTTTTGTTTCTACTAATTTTGCCTTTAAAGAAGATTTGCAATTTGCAACTAAATTAGAAGGTTTTGATGATGCATGGTCCAATTGGTCTGCTAAGCCAGAAAAAGATTTTACCAACCTCAATTCAGGTGATTATCGCTTTTTAGTAAAGGCAAAATCCATGCACGGACAAGAAAGTAAAATAGCAAGTTTTTCTTTTGTTATAAAACCACCTTGGTATGCTTCCTATCAAGCAAAAATTATCTATTTTTTATTAGGACTAATGATTTTGAGTGGGTTGATTTTAATACCTAGAAAAAAATTCCAAGAGGAGAGAGCACAGCTACAATCTGCACAGAAGCGTAAAGACGTAGCCCATTTAAAGGCAGTGGAACAAAGTGAAAAGGAAATTGTATCGCTTAAAAACCAGCAACTAGAAATCGAAATCGCCCATAAAAATAGTGAATTAGCGATGTCTACCATGCACTTGGTACAGAGAAGTGAATTGATACAACAAATCCAAGCAACATTGGACAAGGTCATTAAAAACACCAATGATTCAAAAGCGGCAGGAGACCTCAAAAGAGTTAATCGACTACTAAATGAGAATGCTCAATTGGATGATACATGGAATCAATTTGCGCATCACTTTGACCAAGTACACAACGATTTTTTGCAAAAAATAAAAGAAGCGCACCCTCAATTGACCGCTAATGACCAAAAACTTTGTGCTTATTTAAAAATGAATTTATCTACAAAAGAAATGGCTCCCCTGATGAATATTTCTATTCGAGGAGTAGAGGTGGCACGGTATCGTTTGCGGAAAAAATTAGGCTTGGATAGTTCTGTAAATTTGAATGAGTTTATGCTAAATTTTTAAAAAATAAGTGACTATTCAGAATAGAGATTAGAGACCATTACATTGAGAGAAAAGAGACTTAGTATCGGCAAATATTAATTTAATAGATTCAAAAATGGTCAAATTTCCGAAAAATAAATCTCGGTTCTCTATTCTCTACTCTCGGTTCTGAATAGTTACAAAAATAATTAGCTATACCAATGTCATTACTAATTTTGAATTTTGTCCCGATTAAAATTATCGGGATTGAATCCAAGATAAGGTGCAAAAAATAATGCCTATATATTAAATTTAATTGATTGCATATTTGATTTTTTGAAACCATACACTTTTTTAAAACGCTGTCTTTGACGGCTAAAAACTGAGGTTTGGGTTGAGCAATTCTTAATTTTTCATCGAAAAATTAAGAATTGCTCACCCCAAAAGCCCTTTTTCTTGCACGAAGCGTAGCATGAGGAAGCGTCAACTTCCGAATTGCTTGCGGATGGGTTGCCCGTGATTTAGTAAAAAGTGTATGGTTTTAAAATTTGATTTAACAAAATTCAGCATTAGTGCGCTGCGCTTATGAATCTTCGATTTCAAAAATGGCGAACATATTATATACTGTTGACAATTAAAAAATGAATATAGACGACCATAAATTAGATAATCCCGTTTGGCATTCTTTGAATGAAAGTCATAAAGAATATGCGATTAATTACGAAGGATTTAAATGCTATCACCCTGATTATTGTCCCTTCGTCGGATTTGTAGACAGTTCCCATTCCAATAAAAATATGGCGAAGTATGCTACCTTAGTTGATAAATTCTTTGTGGTAGGAAATAAACCTTTATTTAGTAAACCCTTAACTTTGTATAATGATTTAGTCTGCAATCAAATGGTCCTTCGGCAAGTAATAAAAACAGAGCTGCCTTCCCCTATTGTCCAATTAGTTTCTAAACAGCAAAAGATAGATTTATCGGTGTTGATTAATTTGGTTCAACCGGGATATTTTAAAGATAAAACCACTCAATTAGGTAATTATTTTGGCATCTATAAAGATGGTCAGTTGATTGCGGTTACTGGGCAGCGAATGCGTATGAATAAATTTATCGAAGTAAGTGCAGTCGTCACCCATCCAGCACATATTAGGAAAGGATATGCCAAACAATTGGTCATTCATACAACTAATCAAATTTTTAAATACAATTGTACACCTTATTTACATGTGGCAGAAACGAATGAGGGGGCAATTAAACTGTATGAAAAATTAGGATTTGTAACTAGACGTAAAATAAGTTTTTGGAATTTGAAAGCTAATATTTAAGGTTGAAGAGTTTTCTTATAAAAAGAGAAAATGCAGAAATATCTTTTTTGAAACACAAAAAGTATCAAAAGAGCACAAAAGTAAGGCACAAAAGATTAATTTCCATAAGCCTTTTGTGCCTTACTTTTGTGAACTTTGTGTCTTTGTGTTTCAAAAAAGTTTTATAAGAAAAACCTTTTTAAGATTGGTAATAGGGTGTTTTTTGGAGAAAGCCTTTTATTTTCTTACTAATAAAATCTTGCTATTGTATGGCAAGAAATGATAAAATGAATGATGAAAAAATATAAGTCGCTGATATACCAGTATCTTTAAATTTTAGATTTAGCATTTTATTCTGATTACAAAGATTTTAGGGCTAAAAGTGGAGGAATATTTTTCAAACATTTACATATAGTTTTGCATCCAGATGGTAGTGGGTATGAACTTGCTGAATTTTCACACTTTTATAATTATAAAAGATTGTATGAACATCAAACAAAGATTAAAAGAGATTTGAATGACTATGTAAATAAAAAAGAAATAGATAATAAGATAATGAGAATTGGATGTTGTGAAGAACAAGTTAGAATCTATATCGGCTATGGAGACAAGAATTATAATAAAGTTTACATTTATTCACTACCGTACACTTTTTACTGAATCACGGGCAACCCATCCGCAAGCGGTTCGGAAGTTGATGCTTCCTCATGCTACGCTTCGTGCGTGAAAAGGGGCTTTTGGGTGAAGAATTTTTGATTTTTCATTGAAAAATCAAAAATTCTTCACCCAAAAGCCCATGTTTTAGTCGCCAAAGGCGGCGTTTTCAAAAAGTGTACGGTAGAGAATACATTTATATATTAGAAGAGGATATTCTAGAGGAAGTAGGAAGTCTAACAACTTTTATTAGAGAATATATGAAAATTGAAACTGGGTTAGAGTAACGATTAGTAAAGAGTACCATTTTCGCTCATATTTATGCTTAAGGGTATGCATTTTTTAAGTTGCTATTTAGTTTTTTCATAAAAATATAATTATCACCACCAAACATAAAGAGGCTATCTAAAATCAAATTAGACAGCCTCTTTTATATGTTGAGTGAAATTTATCTAAATAATTTCCTTTGCTGCTAAATAACGTTCTGCATCTAAGGCAGCCATACAGCCAGTTCCAGCAGCGGTAACCGCTTGACGATAAACATTATCCTGTGCATCACCACTTACAAAAACGCCAGGCACTTTTGTCTTAGCACTATCAGGTACATTCAATAAATAGCCTGCTTTATCCATTTCTAACCAATCCTTAAAAATACCTGTATTAGGTTTATGACCAATAGCGGTAAAAAATCCTTTAATGGCTATTTCTTCTTTCTTGCCCGTTTTATTATTCACCACTCTTACGCCTTCTACTTCTTCTTCACCTAGAATTTCTTCTGCTTCTGTATTCCAATGAATCGTAATATTTGAAGTGTTCATTACCCGCTTCTGCATAATTTTAGAAGCTCTCATTTCATCTCTTCGTACTAACATGTGCACATTTGGACATAATTTAGCCAAGTAAGAGGCTTCTTCAGCAGCTGTATCTCCTGCACCAACAACAACTACATCTGTTCCTTTAAAGAAAAATCCATCACAAACCGCACAAGCAGATACCCCTTTATTCATCAAACGTTGCTCAGACTCTAAGCCTAACCATTTAGCACTTGCACCAGTAGAAATAATGACGGTATGCGCCAAAATTTCTTCCTCACTTTCCGTATAAACTTTATGAACAGGACCAGAAAAATCAACCCTTGAGATTACTTCATAATTAACTTCCGTCCCAAACCGTTCTGCTTGCTTTTGGAAGTGTTCCATCATTGCAGGGCCCATGATACCATCAGGGTAGCCTGGATAATTTTCTACATCCGTTGTAATCATTAACTGACCACCTGGTTCTTTACCTGTATATAAAACGGGGTTCATTCCTGCTCTAGCAGCATAAATTGCCGCTGTATAACCCGCTGGCCCAGAACCTATTATCAAACAATTTTTAATATCTGCCATTTTCGACATTATTTGTTTGTGTGCCAACGCTCCTTCGTTTGCCAACACTTTTTCAAATTAAAAAATTAGTTAAGGAGAACCATTGTTACTTTTATCAAAATTAAAGAATACTTTCAAATTTCTGACAAAAATACAAATAAGAAATGATTAAAAAATAAAAACGTTTTTTTTAAGCTTTCGGTTTAGATTATTGTATGAATTTTAGTGAAATATTGGGAGATAAGTAACGGCAAAACAATAACTTGAACATCTAGGACGGCTTCTTTTGATCCT